>CAZRGD010000160.1:0-6233 GCA_964599505.1 uncultured Nitrospirota bacterium
GCGGTGGGGAGGAGCAGGGTGTCGGGTGAATTCCCCACCTTAGTGCCGGTTCCAACCACCCCCACCCCAACCCTCCCCCGGAGGGGGAGGGAGAGCCGATGAGACTCCGCTGTGCGGAGGATCTCGGTATTGGGCTTACGCCACCGTGCCGATGTGGGCGGCAACGACACCGAAGGTGTACCGCTCGTAGGAAACATCGCGCAGCCCCACCTCGCGCATCACCTCGGCCAGCCGCGACGGTGAGAGAAAGGCAAGGGTGGAGTGGGGGAGGTAGCGGTAGGCATCGCGGCTGCCGGTGACCAGGCGGCCGAGGAACGGGACGACATGGAAGAAGTGGAAGTGAAACAGCGGCGCGGTGAGGCTGCGTTTGCCCGGTGGGCAGATCTCCAGACAGGCGACCCGCCCGCCGGGCCGGGTGACCCGCACCTGCTCCGCCAGCGCGAGCGACAGATCGTCGACGTTGCGCATGACGAAGGCGCTGGTGACCGTGTCGAAGGTGTCGTCGGAGAAGGGGAGGTCGACGGCGTCGCCGTGGAGCAGGTGGACACGCTCGCCGCGGCGGTGGTTGCGTCCGACCTCCAGCATCGGGTCGGCGACATCGCACCCCCATACCTCGGCATCTGGGTGGCGGTGAGCAATCTCGTAGGCCAGCGCACCGGTGCCGGTCCCCACGTCGAGAACCCGTGCCTCCGGTCCAATCTGACAGCGGCGCAACAGGGCACGACGCCAGCGCACCACCTGGCCGAGGCTGATGAGACGATTCATCAG
The DNA here is from genome assembly GCA_964599505.1 of uncultured Nitrospirota bacterium. GTDB lineage: Bacteria > CG2-30-53-67 > CG2-30-53-67 > CG2-30-70-394 > CG2-30-70-394 > CG2-30-70-394. The sequence goes on from CAZRGD010000160.1 coordinate 769, forward strand.
GTCATACCGGGGTGCGATCTCGCTGAAGAGGTCGTGAACGTAGGTGGCCTTCTCCTCCAACGGCGGCAACACCCCCTGGGCCGTCACCGCGGTGGTCTTCCTCTCTCCCGGACGCTCGTCGACCTCCATGAACCACTCCTTGAAACCGCCGTTACGTACTGCCAACGCTGCCGAACGCAGCGAGAGGAGCATATACCTTATTTTTGGCATTTCGTGTCGCTCTGTCTGGCCGCCATTCCCGACACGATGACACCGGATACGTCGTGTGTTACAGCAGGTTAATGGCCCAAACTGATCTACGGGCTCCACGCCGACGGGGGCGTCTCGATCACCGTGCGGGAAGGGCGTCCTCACCGGCCCCCTCCGCAGCCGGCATCACGGCGCGCAGGAGGGTCGCCGCCGCGTCGTTGTGCGCCACCAGCTCGCCGGATATCAGCCCCATCTCCCAGACACACCGCACCTCGCGGCTCGTGTCGCGCGCGGTGAGGATCACCTCCACCATCCCGTAGACGTTGGAGGTGACCTGGCCGCGCCACTCGAGGCTGGGTCGCTGAAGGTCGAAGTGCGACTCCAGCAGCTGGACGAGACGCGCCTCGCCCACCTCGCCGTAGAGGTGCGCCTGCACCGCCTCGACCGCGTGACGCACGTCGGCGTGGTTGTAGCTGCGCGACAGATAGAGCGACGCGGCGCCGGCCATGATGACCAGGAGAACGGCGATGAGGGTGCGGAGGGGAGGGGACACGGTGGCCCGAGTCTGTCGAAGACTGCTTCCGGTGGCGAGGGGGGAGAAGCTATCAGCGTTCAGCGGGAAGCGATCAGCACCGGTGACACCGCGCTCCGAAGCTCGACCTTGCAACCCGATCGCTGTCCGCTGAAAGCTAAACGCTGTCCGCGCGAGCAAAGCGAGCCTCCCATGACCCACCGCATCGCCATCGTCGGCGCCAGCGTCGCCGGCAGCTATTTTGCCTACCTCATGGCGCGCAACGGCGTGGCGGTTGACCTCTACGACCCGCGCGTCCCGTGGTCGAAGCCGTGCGGCGGCGGGATCACCGTCAAGGCGATCGATGCCTTTCCCGTTCTGGCGCCGCTGGCGGACAAGGCAGAGGCGGTATCGCGCTTTCACCTCATCGCACCCTCGGGGCGCATCGCGGAGATGGAGAGCGGTCGCCCCCTCTGGCTGCTCCCGCGCCTGGAGCTCAACCGCTTTCTCCTGGAGCAGGCGGTAGCCGCGGGCGCTCGCCACCGGCGCGAACGGGTCACCGCGGTGGAGCACGACGGGGGAGGGTGGCGGCTGGAGAGCGAGACGGGCGGGGAGGGCGGCTACACCCACCTGGTGGGGGCGGACGGTGCCATCTCCATGGTCCGCCGGAGCCTCGATCGCCCGTTCGCCCGCGATGCGCTGATCCTCGCCCTCGACTACCACCTCGACACGCCGCGCCTCGAACCGCATGTGGCCATCGCCTTCCTCGGCCGCGGCATGGGCTACATCTGGGCCTTCGTCGGCGAGCAATACGCCTCCATCGGCATCGGCGCCCCCGCCGCCACCCACCGGCGCAAGGAGTTGGAAACCTCCCTGCACGAGTTTCTTGATTGCCACTATCCGGGCGTGGTGGCCGACGGCGCGGAGCCGGTGCGCTGGGTGATTCCTCTCCATCGCCCCGGTCTCCTCGATCAGTACCGGATCCAGGGCGACGACTGGTCGCTCATCGGCGACGCCGCCGGCCTCGCCGACCCGCTCACCGGCGAAGGGATCTACCACGCCATGCGCTCGGCACGCCTCCTGGCCGAGGCCTTCCTTCTCGACCGGCCGGAAAGCTACGAGGCGGCGGTGCGTCGCACCCTGGTGCCCGAGCTGGAGAAGGGGTACGCGATCGCCCAGGACTACTTCCGGCCGCGCATCCTCAACCTCCTCGTCGGCGCCGCGAAGCGCAGCCCCTCCCTGCGCAACTTTCTCGCCGCCTATCTCACCGGGGAGGAGAGCTACCAGGTGGCCCGGACCCTCCTTCGCCGCCGGCGCGGGGCGATCGTGCGGGAGCTGATGGGTCTCAGAAAATAGTTTCCATAATCTATCTTATCTACCGTAATGCTTTGAGCTCGGGTAGGAGCCGGCTCCTGCCGGCGATTCCGGCCCGCAGGGCCGGCCGCGCCTGCGGCGCGGATCGCGAGCAGGAGCTCGCTCCTACCGGTGGACCCACATTGGGGCGTCATTCCCCCGTCCTCTTCCGGCGGCGCGAAGCGTCGCCTCTGCGGTCTGCGAAGCCGACCGCACGCGCACGCCGCGCCGGATCGTGGTACACGGGGCGATGGACGACACCACCCCCCTCGTGCGCGCGGTGCAGCGCAACTGCGACATCGCCGACGCCCGCCACGCCGCCGATCACACCCTGTGCATCTTCCTCTTGAAGATGCGTGAGCACTTCCGCTGGGAGCAGGATCTCCCGCTCACCGCCGTCCTCCCGAAGGAGGATGTGGGCGACTGGTTGAGCCGCCGCGAGGCCCTGTGGGAGGAGGTCGAGGGGGCGGAGCTTGCGCCGCTACCCCTGCCGTCGGGGCCGTGTGACCCCTTCGAGGCGGAGGCGGCAAACAACGAGCTCCTCCCCCTCGGCCTCGTCTACGGCGCCGGCCTTGGGCGCGGCGGCCGGCCCACCTTTTTCCTCGCCGAGCTGACACGCGAGGAGCGGCGCGAGGGGTTTCCGGTCTTGGTGGCGGGTCGCGAGCTGGCGCGCGACATGGCCGCGCCCCCGGCGATGCTCCAGGGAGAGACGATTACCGTGCGCAGCGACGCGATCCGCCGCGAGGTGTGGTCGAAGATCGAGGAGTGGCAGTGGCAACACCGCGACGGCCCGCTGGATCGCGCCATGCGCCTCTTCGACGCCGCTGGCGACGGCGGTCCGGAGGGGCTTCTCGATCGCGTAACGGCGGCCCAGGTGGATGCATCCACACTTCATGAGGTAGGTGAGGCTTGTGCTGGAAGGGTCCTTGGAGAAAGCTGGCTTGAAATGCAGGCAGCCCTCGGCTGTGGCCGGCCGGAGATCTGCCTGCGGGCGGTGCGCGACCTCCTGGCCGACGGACTCTCCACCCTCCCCCACCTCGCCGCGACGGGTGCGCCGGCGCCGATCCACCTCTACTTCGCCCACCTACGTGGCATGCGCCGCGAGCTCGCCCGCGACTGGGGCGCCGCCTACGAGCAATTTCACACGTCCGGCGACACCGCCCCCCTGGCGGCCGTGGCCAAGGCGGGTGCGGCTCGCTGGCAAGAGGCAGCCGAGGAGCTGCTCGAGGCGTGGCAATCCGGCGAGGCCGCAGTGACTGCCGCCACCGAGGCCCTCCTCGGGTCCGACGACGCCACCTCCCCGGACACCCGGTAGGAGCCGGCTCCCGCCGGCGATTCCGGCCCGCAGGGCCGGCCGCGCCAGCGGCGCGGATTGAGAGCGGGAGCTCGCTCCTACCCGTGAACCCACATTGGGGCATCATTCCCCTACCCCCCCGGCGGTGCGCAGCGCCGCCTTTTCGCTCTGCAAAGCAGAGCGAACTCGATGTAGGATGAGCGCCGTTTGGTGTCGCACTCGAATATCGAGGGAGCGGAGTGATGGTCAACCACCAGTTCGAAGTCGTCGACATCCAGGGCCGTCAAGGGCTGGTCACCATCCGTGGTGGTGATCTGGACCACTGCGAAGTACGTCTCCCCCCCTTCCTGATGAAGGCGGCAGAGGTGGACCTCGGAATCAGGGGCGGCGGCTGGATGCGTATCGGCAAGGGATCCACCGACGGCCTGGCGTGGCTGGGTGACTTTCTTGAGCGGCAACGCGACGGCGGCTTCATCCACGGCTTCGAGGAGGTCACCGGCGGCCACGTCGTCGTCCACAGCAACCCGCGCCAGCCGTGGGAGCGTGACCCGGAGCTGGCGCGCCGCGGAGACCTGCCGACGTGAGCACGGCAGACATGGCCAACGTACCGCGCGAGGGTGAGCTCCTTCCGGCCCTGGAGCGGCTCCGCGATCGCCGCCCCGACCTCCACCTCGAGTACCCCATCGCCGAGCGGTGGCTGGCGCGCGGTGAGCGCGAGGCGGCACGGTCGATCTGCGAGGAGGGGCTGCGGACCAAGCCGGGCTACTACCAGCTCTACCTCACCCTGGGAAAGATCGCCGAGGCCGAGGCATGCCCCGACGACGCGATCGCCGCCTACCGGGCGGTGGTTGCCGCCTGCCCCGCCAACCTCTACGCCGCCCGCCGCCTCATGGAGCTCGCCCCCATCGAGCCGATCGCCGTGACCTCGCGGCGGAATGCGCCGGGCGACGACCCCTTCGTCAACCCGACCATGGCGCAGCTCTACGCCAGCCAGGGCCACACGGGCAAGGCGATCGCCATCTACCGCACCCTGTTGCGCCGCAACCCCGGTGACGCGGCCCTGGTGGCGCGCCTCACGGCCCTGGAGCAGGAGGGATCGTGACCACCATCCACTGCCTCCACGGCCCCAACCTCGACCTCCTCGGAAGCCGCGAGCCGGAGCGGTATGGCCACCTCACCCTGGCGGAGATCGACGCCCGCCTGAGCGAACGCGCCGCCGCCCTCGGGGTGAGCTTGGTGTGCGGTCAGTACAACAGTGAGGGGGGGCTCGTAGAGGCGATCCACGCCGCCGCCGAGGTCGACGGCCTGCTGGTCAACGCCGCCGCCTACACCCACACCAGCGTCGCGGTGCGCGACGCCCTGCTGGCCATCGACCGCCCGTTTATCGAGGTCCACCTCTCCAACGTCTTCGCGCGCGACCCCTTTCGCCACCGCTCGTACCTCTCGGACATCGCCGTCGGCGTCATCACCGGCCTCGGCGCGGACAGCTACCTCCTTGCCCTCGACGGTCTGGTACACCGTCTTCGCAGCGATGCGTAACCCACCCACTCCCGGGGAGACCATGGCCAACGACAGCTCCGCAGACCCCGGTCTGACCAACAAAGACATTCGCGACCTGATCCGCATCCTGTCGCGCACCGACGTGGAGGAGTTGGAGGTCGAACGCTCCGGCACCCGCGTGCGCCTGCGTCGTTTCGGTCGTACGCCACCACCGGCGACGGCGGTCGCCCTGCCGCCCGCCGCGGCGATCCCCCCGGCTGCCGCGGCCCCCGCACCCGCGCCCACCGAGGCCCCACCGGCGGCCACGCCGCCGAGCGACGGCGTCACCCTTGGCAAGGGGCAGGAGGTCGTCACCTCCCCCATCGTCGGTACCTTCTACCGCGCCTCCGGCCCCGACACCCCCCCCTTCGTGGAGAAGGGCGACGAGGTGAAGGCGGGCCAGACCCTGTGCATCATCGAGGCGATGAAGCTGATGAATGAGGTCGAGGCGGAGAAGAGCTGCCGGATCGTGAAGGTCCTATTGGAAGACGCCACGCCGGTGGAGTACGGCGAGCCGCTCTTCGTGATCGAGGCGTAGCCGCGAGCAGGCAGAGGGCAGTCCTGACCCGAGTCCATCGC
>CAZRGD010000161.1:0-6222 GCA_964599505.1 uncultured Nitrospirota bacterium
GCTCGAAGGTGAAGAGGGCCTGAAGAGTGCCATCGGTGACCGTGGTGTAGGTGTTCCCAATACCACGTGCGCTGGGGCCCTGGGTTGGATCGTATGCCGTGTAGCCTCCGGAGTCCGTCTTGTCGAGGTAGATCGCCATCCCTGCACCGCCCGACGCAGCCTGCATACGGGCGATCGTTGTATCAGCAAAAGTATCAAAGTCCGTGTCGATAAAGCCGATAGACTTGTAGTCGAGTCCCCAGAAGATCGCGGTCAATTCCTCATGATTGTCGCCATCCGACCAAACCGTCGTGTCCGTGTTGGCGTCTGCGATGGTGGTGAGCTTCATGATGCCCCAGTTATCCTCAATGCCATCATCGATGCGTCCACCGGTTGTAAACAGAGCTGGTGCTCCTCCGGGCGGTGTGACTCCCGCGTCAAAGATCACCTCACGATCGGTGTACTTAAACTTCCAGTTCGCCGGCAGCGGATAGGCGAAGGCGGTGGTGGTGATCGCCACCGCCGCGGCTGCGGAGATGGGTACGGTGAGTTTGCGTAGCCAAGTTGTCGTTTTCATGGCGGGGGCTCCTTGCTGCTGGTGGTTGTAGAGAAATTCGTCGAACACGATACTCAACGCCATGCAGTTTGCGTGCCAACTCGGCACGCGTGACGCGTTATGGCGTTCAACTCATTGATTTTCCTAATGCTTGACATCTCTTACGCCGTGTCTACGAGGGTCGAAGGATGGCGTGGCGGCATCAAGGGCGAGCGGTGCACAGGGAAACATGGAAAGGATGTTGACGTGTTCTCGTCGTCAAGGCCCCTTCGTGTGTATTATATTCTTTAAAAACAATCGGTTACGGATTATCAAAGAACTTGACACCGAGAGGTCGGGACACCGACACCGGTGCAGAGGGCCTGTGGAGGGGGCGTTTTTCGCCTCGACCGGGGGAGGGGGGGCCATGCGGTCAGCCTTGGGAGGTAGGCCGCACTGGGGCGCGATGCCGCGCCAGGATGGCCGGCAGGAAGAGGAGGTCCGCCGCCAGCGCTGAGACCATGGTGGTCGCCGTGAGGATCCCAAAGTGGACCACGGGCAGGAACGACGAGACCGTGAGGACCACGAAGGCGAAAAAGAGAACGACTGAGGTGGAGACCATCGCCCTTCCTCGGAGGAGGAGTGTGTGACGGATGGCCTCGACGGCGTTGCTCCCCTTTTCCCTCGTGGTGCGGAACTCGGAGAGGAAGTGGACCGTGTCGTCCACGGCAATGCCGATGGCGACCGCGGAGATCATCGCGGTGGCGGGGTTGAGGGGAATTCCCACCCACCCCATGAGGCCGAGGTTGAGGAGGATCGGGAACAGATTCGGTGGCATGGCGATGAGGCCGTCGCGTAGCGACCGGAAGATGACCGCCACCATGGCGAAGATGAGGAGGGTTGCCAGGGCCAGGGATTGGATTTGGGCGCTCATGATCGCGTTGACGAGGTTGACGGTAAGGAGGGAGTGGCCGGTGGCCCGCGGCGTCGCCGGGAGGTCGAGACTGGCGAGGTGTGCCTTCGTGGCCTCCACGAGCCCCTTGAGGTCGGCGACACCGTGGACGTGGACCCGGGCGTTGAGGCTCGTCCAGCTCGCATCGTCGGTGAGGACATCGCGGATCTCCTCGCCGTCGTAGAGGAGCATGTACTGGGCGATGAGGTCGGACGAGTTGGGGAGGGTGGCGTGGGTGGGGTCGTCGTCGTGAAAGGCGCGGTTCATCGACTTCAGGTAGTCGGGGAGGCCAACGACCTTGTCTATTTCCGGCCGGCCGCGGAGCCACCCCTCGAGCCGCTCCTGCGCCTCCACCGCCTTGAGGGAGAGCATCGACTCGGGTCCCTTGCCCTTGATGGAGACGCGTAGCTCTTCGGTGCCTGCGAGCCGGTGTTCTACCTCGACGGTCTGGCGGACCGGCGGGGCGTCGGGGAAGAAGAACTCGAGGCCGTTGGTCTCCACCCGAAGGCGGACCATGCCGGCGGCGGCGACGGCGGCGATCAGGCCGGCGCCGAGGAGGATGGGGCGCGGGTGGTGGGTGACGAGGCGGGCGATGCCACCGAGGAGGTTATCGAGCAGGTCGGTCTTGATTGGCTCGGCGTGGCGGCTCGAGATGGGACGTCGGATGATCACCAGGAGCGCCGGCAACAGGGTGAAGGCCATCACCAGGGCGTAGCCGGCGCCCACGCTGGCGGCGATACCAAAGTGGCGGATGGGGGGGACGTGGCTGATGGCGAGTGACCCGAAGCCGGCCATGGTGGTGAGGATCGCCGCCAGGCAGGGCCGCCACAGCTCCTCCACCACGTGGGTGACGATGAGGGTGTTGTGGCGGGCGAGGTGGTCGATGCGACCGAGGTGGTCGAGCCAGGCGGCGATCTCGGCGGTCAGGGCGGGGTCGGCCGGTGGTTCGACGTCGGCCGGCGGCGTGTCAGGCGCTCCACCGGCGAGGCGCCCCTGCCACTGATCCATGAGCGCGGCGGCGCCGGGTGTGGGGTCCGCTTGTTCCTCCATGGGGGCGGGCGCTGCCTCGCCCATGGGGAGTGCCGCGGTGAGGAGCTGTTCGTGGTAGTCGGTGAGGAGGTGGATCGCGAGGCCGATCCCGGTGGCCATCATCAGAGCCGGGAGGATCGAGGTCACCATGTTGTTCGTCCCCCCCACGAGGACGAGGGCGGCCATCCCCCCGGCCATGGCGCATCCCACCAGAAGCGAGGGGAGGAGGATTCCCAGGGGGTGGCGGAAGAGGAGCAGAAGGATGAGGAGCATGATCGCGACGCACAGGGGCATGAGCCGCCCCATGTCGCGGTTGAGGTAGGTGCCGAGGTAGTAGTCGGTCACCTGGCGGCCGGCGATGGCGAAGCGGCGATCGGGTCGCGCCAGGGGGCGCAGGTGTCCATGCACCGCCTCCACGAGCTGCGCTCGGGCGGCGTCACTGGTGGCCGCCTCGGCCATCTCTACGATGATCCCCGCGGTCTTGCCATCCTTCGAGATCACCCCGCGGACATAGAGCGGCTTGCTCAGGGCGCGCTGGCGTAGGGCGGCGAGCGCCGCCGCGTCGGCCGGAACCTCGTCGAGAAAGGACTCTACGAGGAACTCTCCCTGGCCGCCGCGGATATCCTCCACATTGGTGAGGCTGGTTGCTTTCTCCACGCCGTCGAGGTCACCAAGCCAGTCCGTGAGGTGGGTGAGGATGGTGAGGTTCTCGCGGGTGAAGAGGTCGTCGCAGGTCATCGTGACGACGAAGAAGTCGTGGGTGTCGAAGGCCTGCTTGTAGGCGTCGAAGAACTGCTGGTCCGGGTCGCCGGCGAGCTCGAAGATCTTCGAGGAGTTGTCCGAGCGGACCTGCGAGGCCGGTACGGCGAGGAGGCCGTTGACCACGACGCAGAGAAACAACGTCCACCACGGGTGGCGGATCGGCCACGTGAGCCACCGCGGGTGGGCAGAGGTGCTCATGGGTGGGAGCGGTGGGGAGATCGCAGGTGGGTGAAGGAACGCGGGAGCCTGACACGAGTGTGGTAGGGGGTCGTGTCAGGGGAGTCAAGGCGGGTCGATCCCCTTATCGGTCGACCACAGGGTTTTCCACCGGGGGGAGAGAAGTGCGAAGTGCGAAGGAGGATTTGGGGTCAGGTCTTTCATTGCCACATTTCTTCAAGAAATGTGGCAATGAAAGACCTGACCCCAAATCCTCTCCGCGAGCGCTTCCGTCACCAGGGAGGAGAACCCCTTCATCCCCCTGGCCGCGGCGAGCTGGAGCAGCTTTGCCCGTTGTTCGTCCGGGATTTCAAGCGTGGTACGCATGGAGCAAGCGTACTATGCATGGTACCTATAGGGTCGCTCCATTATCGTCAGTTCAGAACCCGATTGTCGCCATCACGTACGCTTGGTCGTTGGCGGTGAAGGAGCCCAGGGCGGTGTGCTTATTGCCGGTGAAGAGCTCCAGCCCTGCCTCGACGGTGAGGTGGTCGTTGACCTTGTACTCGACCCGTGGGCGCAGGTAGCTGGCGTTGTCGCCGAGATCCCAGGCGGCGTAGAAGGCAGGTGTGAGGGTACCGGCGAGGAGGTCGTACTGGAGGGTGGTGACGATCGTCGCCGCCTGCTTGCCGACAAACAGGAGCGAGCCCGACTCTTCCACCCACTGCTGGACGAGCTGGATGTTGCCGTAGAAGGCGTCCTGGGTGAGGTCGGCGCCGATGCCGACGAGCGTCTGGTCCGCCTCGAAGACGGTGATGCTCCCGTCCGGGGCCTGCCCCTGGTACTGGGCGTTCAGGGTGCGGGCGACCTCGGCGCGGACGCCGTAGTCGCCGAGGGTGGTCTCAAGCTCGCCGCCCAGGGTGACCACCCACGGGTAGTCGGCGCGGACCTCCGGGTTGGCGGCAAGGAGGGCTGCCCGGACTGCCGGACCTGCGAGGGGGTTGGCGAGGGCGGCGGCGGTCGCCTCGGGGTCGAAGAGGGCGGCGAGGCTCGCCGCATCGCCCCGGAAGACGGGGAAGCGCTGGTGGTAGACGAGTCCGTCGACGGCGAAGTCGACGTCACCCACGGTGGAGCTGAGACGCGCGCCCACCTCCGTGTCGCCCCAGCCGGGGGCGTCGACGTCCACGGCGAGGTCCTTGAAGCGGCGCGCGACCTGCGCATCCCCACCGGCATCCGCGGCGCCGATCTGCCGGTTGTGGCGGAAGAGGGCCCAGTCGGAGTCGAAGAAGGGGATGCGGTGGATGAAGGGGCGCGGCAGGAGGAGGAGCTCGACGGTGGTGTCACCGAAGTAGGCCTCTCCGCGGACCATGGGGACGGCGAGCTTGCGGTCGTCGAGCCATGGGATGATGAACTGGTCCAGGTCCTGCGGGTTGACGTTGTCGGTGAGGACCAGCTCGTCCATCTTTCCCCACTTGACGATCTGGTCGCCCACGGTCACCGCGAAGCGGTCGGACTCATAGCGCAGGTAGGTGTCGCGCAGGTCGACGTCCACGTCGTTGCGCGTGTCACCGCGGCCGAAGAAGCCGCCGTCGCCGAAGGAGTCGCCCTGGATCCGCCCCTCCACCTTCCACCGCCACGGCTCGGCGAGACGCCCCTTGGCAGAAAGGTCGAGCTGGCTGCGGGCGTCCCAGTGGTCCTCGAAGCGTTCGTCGTGGCGCAGGTCGGAGGCACCTTGAAGCCTCAGGACCGACTTCAGCTCGGCGGCGTGGCCGGGGACGACGAGGACGAGCGAGAGCAGGAGTGCGATGGAAAGGAGTGTGCGTTTCGCCATGGCGACCTCGGTGTCGGGGGGTGGGGAGCAGGGAGTCGGTACGACCTGGAAACGACTGCGCGGGGGGGCGGTCTTGGGAGGTAGAGCCACTCGCGGCGGTTACCGCCGCAACGCCCGCTTGTTGAAGTCGCTCGGCTTGATGCCGACGTTGTAGCGGATCGCCTCGACCTTCAGGTGGGTGGTGTGGTGGTGCTTGAGGGTGGTGACCTCGCTCTCCATGGAGGTCCAGATCCCCTCGATCTGTTGTAGGCGGAGGATTCGGCTCACCTTGATCTTGCGGAGCTTGCGGTCGTACGACTCACCCTTCACCGGCAGGAGGGTCGCCTGGTCGATCCATGCGACGCTCTTGCCGTAGGCGCTCGATTTCTTGCGCTTCGGGATCGATTCGAGGATCCAGCAGTGCCACTTGCCCACCTCCGCCTCCCCCAGGAGCCGGTGGCGGTCCTTGTCCGGCGTGCGCCGCTCCAGGTCCTGATAGTAGAGGTCGGAGTTGACGAAGCTCTTGCCCTTTTGCTTGGCGACGATCCGCCGGACCCGGCGCAGGGCCGGGAGGTAGATGAATTGCTCCGAGTCCGCACCCTTGCGCTCCACGGTGAGAAAGGCGGTTCCCTCGATGTCCGCCGGGTAGGTGAAGCGGATCAGGGAGTCCTGCAGGCCGTCGTGGCGCACCATGCGGCTCTCGAAGCGGCGCACCCGCTCGTGGCCCGAGCGGCTGGTGAGGACCATCTGGATGGTGGCCAGGGCGTCGCGGCCGGTGTCACGGTCGTAGAGCCACCGGGCGAGCTCGGCGCCGTCGCGGGGTGGGCGGTGGGGGCGCGTCGCGCGCGTCGCGCGCGCCGGGACCGACGCCTTCGGCGGCTTGGGGGTGGAGGTGACTGGTGGGGCTGGCGCCTGGCTCTTCTCCACATCTCCGTGCCCACGAGCCTCCTGAGCCTCTCGTATGCTGTCTTCTGCTTGAATACACAAACCCTAGACAGC
>CAZRGD010000162.1:0-6213 GCA_964599505.1 uncultured Nitrospirota bacterium
GCGCCGGCCCTCGGGCCCCACGCCCATGCCCCAGCGCCCGCCGCACCCCCCCGGCTCTTCCAGGCTCGCGGTCAGCACCGTGCCCAACAGCTTATCTGCCGGCAGAACCGAGAGCGCCTTGGCGAGACCATCCGAGTCCGTCACCCCCTCCCGGACCACCAGCAAAATACGGTCGACGAAGCGCGACAGGATGATCGGGTCCGCCGCCCCCTCGACCCCGGGGCCGTCGAAGAGGATGGTGCGGTCCGGGTAGCGCCCCTTGAGCTCCGCGACCAGGTTGCGCATCCGCTGGGAGTCGAGGAGCTCGGCGGCGTCACCGCGCGACCCGACACCGGCAAAAAGGGTGAGCTTGCCGACGTTGGTACGGAGGAGGCAGTCGGAGACCTCCGCCTGCCCCTCCAGGTAGTCGGCGAGCCCCTGTTCCGGGACAAGACCGAGGAGCTGGGCAACCGCCGGGGCATGCAGGTTGGCGTCTACCAGCAACACCGTCTGGTCCACCTCTCGGGCCATGGAGATGGCGAGGTTCAATGCGGTGAGGGTCTTGCCGTCCGCGTTGCCCGGGCTGGTGATGAGGAAGCAGTTGTTGCCGGTGGCCTGGACGTGAGTACGGAGCTGGGTGCGCAGCTTGCGGTACTGCTCCGCCACCGGATGGTTGTCGAGAAAGGCGACCAGACGCCGCTCGCGGGCGTGGCTGAGGTCGACCTCGACACGCCGCGCCGGCCGGTCGGTCGTGGGGGATACAGGCGCGGCGGCCTCGGTCGCGACGGCCGCCGCGGCGGCCTCCACCGGGGCGTCTCCATTCTCCTGCTGCGCCTTGTCCAGCGCCTTGCGCAAACGACTCATCGTACCTCTCCCGTGGGGGTCGCGGTGGGCGCCGCGGTCGGCAGCGTCACCGTCTTGTGCGACTCGGCTTCGTCCTGTTCAGCCGCCTTCTGTGCCTCGGCCTCCTCCTGCGAAGCAGTGACCTTCCCCGTCACCTCGTACCAGAGGACGTCCAACGGTTTGACCGCAAAGTTGATGATCGCCACCGCTGCCGCCATCGCCCCAATCACCGAGCCCGCCGCGAGCCAGCGGCGCCGGCGGCGGCGGCTACGGTCAGCGGCGGTCTCGATGGCACCGATCACCGCCAACACCGGCAGCCGCGCGGCGCGGGCCAGGCGGTTGGCGGAATAGAAGCCGGTGTCCAGCGCCTCGCGCGCCGCCGCGGCGCCGACCCCGACGCCGACCCCGAGGATCAGCCCGATGAGGGTGAGGGCGATGCGATTCGGCTTCACCGGCTCCTCGGGGAAGACCGCCGGGTCGATGATCGAGAAGCGCTCCGCCATCTGACCCCGCTCGAGGTCGATGGAGGCCTTCGCCTCTTCCAGCTTCTGGCGCATGTCACGATAGCGCGCCGTGCGGTTCGCCTTCGCCTCCATGAGACGGTCGTACTCCGCCCCCACCTTCGGGGTGAGGAGGATCTGCTTGCGGAGCCCCTCGATCCGATTTTCCACCGACTTCACCTCTTGGGTGAGGGCGTGGATGTTGGTCTCGACCCCGGCGAGCTGGTTCTTGGTGGCGATGTAGTAGGGGTCGTTGGCGAGCGAGCTCTCTTCCGCCTCCATCGCCGCCTGTGGGTCGAGGGCATGGATCTGTTTGCGCAGATCGGCGACCTTCGCCGCCATCTTGGCCTCTTGCTTCGACCCCTTCGCACCATCGAGGTCGAGGCGGGCGTTGAAGAGCTCGTGGAGGAGATTGTCCACCTGCTGCTGAGTCGCCGCGTCCGCCTCCACCTCGGCGACCTCGCGACGAATGTTCACCACGTCGGGGTGGTCGGGAGAGTACTTGGCCAGGAGCTGCGCCTCTTGCAGGCGGAGCTCCTTGAGGCGGTCCTTGGCGGTAGGGCCCTGGTGGCGCGCCGTCGCCTGGCGGGTGAAGAGCTGGGCGGCGAGCTGCTCGCGCTGGGAGGTGAAGTCGGCGACGCGGGTGAGGAGAGAGTCGCGATCGCGCTCCAGCCGCTCCATCGACTGCATGTTGATCACCTTCTGCTCCGGCAACGAGCCGAGGTACTTCTCCTTGAGCGCCACGAGCTGGGTGTCAAGCGCCTTGATCTCGTCCTGGAGACGGGTGGTCTCTCGCTCCAGGAAGTCGGTGGACGCCTTGGCGTGTTCCTCGCGAACCTTGAGGTTTTGTGACAGGTAGAAGGTCGCCAGGGTGTTGGCGACCTGCTGCACCTTCGCCGGGTTCTCCCCCTGGTAGACCACCTCGAAGGCGATGGTGGCGGTCATCGGCCTCCCGGTGCGCTTGTCCACGACCTCGGTGGAGATCGGGTTGAGCTGGATGTCCTCGCGGAAGCCGTCGATCACCTCCTCGGTGGTCTCCTTCTTCCGCTCCTTCTTGTAGAGGTCGAACCGCTTCATCAGGTCGAGCAGGTTCTGCCGACTCATCACCTGCTGGGTGATCATCTGCAGCCGCTGCTCGACGAAGTCGGTGACCGTGGTGCGCACCATGTCCGGCGGGATCTGCTGCTCCTCCACCAGGACTGTGGTCTTCGCCTCGTAGACCGGCGGTAGCAGCAGTGCCAGGGCTACCGCCACCGCGAAGACGATGACGAAGGTGAGGGCAAAGGTCCCCGCCCGGCGGCGGGCGATCGCCATTACCTCCGGAAGGCCGGTCGTGTTCTCAGCTTCCATGCTTTCTCCTAGCGATGCGGTGCAACGCGTTACAACTCACCCGATCCACGCCTCATCGTCGCGTCGACCCTACCCCTTCAGCTTCGCCTGTAGCGCCTTCGCCTCTTTCACCCACGGCCCCTTCGGTTTCGCCTTTAGGCATTGGTCGATCGCCTGCATCGCGGCGTCATGCTCACCGGCAGCCAGGGCGATCGCCGCCTGGTGGTAGCGGACGATGGCCGGAATCGCCTTCGCCTCCTTGCCCTCCAGCGCCTTCTCCAGAATTCCCCGCGCCTCCTTCGCCTTGCCCTGCTTGTGGAGGACCCAGGCATAGGTATCGGCGACGTTGGCGTCCTTGGGATAACGCTCCATGAGCCCCTTGGCGAGGGAGGCGGCACGGTCCATCTGCTTGCCCATCTCCGCCAGGCGGTAGGCGAGGTTGTTCGCCGCCATGGCGTCGTCGGGCTTGAGCTTGAGAATCCGATCGTAGGTCGCCACCGCCTCCTTACCCTTGTTGCCCCACTCGTAGAGGCGCGACAGGGAGGAGAGGAGCTGCACCGACTTCGGCTTGGCCTCCACCTGCTTCTTGAGGATGGCGATCCCCTTGTCGAGATTGCCGGTACGCGCCTCCAAGACCGCCTGCTGGGTGGCGAAGATCGGGTTGTTCGGGAAGCGCTCGGCGAGGGTATCGATCACCTTGTGCGCCTCCTCCGTCTTCCCCTTCTGCAACAGCAGGGAGAGGAGCATCTCAATCCCCTGGGGCGGCGGCGCGTTCATCTCCCCCAGGGGCTCCAGCCGCGCCAGGGCGGTGTCCGCGTCCTTGTCCTTCAGATAGAGGCGGGCGAGCTGGATGCGCGCGGTGGTGTTCTCCGGGCTCAGCTCCACCACCTTCTCCAACTCCTGGCGGCCGAGGAGCTCCTCGCCGAGGGCGAGGTGGCAACCTGCGAGGCCGGCGTGGATCTGGGCGTTCTGCGGTGCATCCTTGAGGAGCTCGCGGAAGTGGTCCAACGCCCCCTGGGCATCCTTGCTCAGAAGCTCCACCTGCGCCTGCAGGACGCGACCGTCGAAGTCCGCATCGTTGGCGGCGAGGATCTGGTCGACCACCGCCTTCGCCTTGTCGAGATGGTGGAGCTGAATGTCGAGACGGGCGAGGGAGGTGTGGACCGCCGAGGGGGGTGAAATCTTCTTCGCCGCCCGCTCCAAGACCGCCACCGCCTCGTCGATCTTCCCCTCCGCCGCCTTGATCCGGGTAAAGGCGGTGATCAGACGGCTATCGGGTTTCTCCTGCTCGATTCCCGCCACCAGGATCTTCTCCGCCCGCGCCACCTGACGCAGACGTAGGTAGGTGTCGGCGGCGAGAAGCCTCCCCTCGGGGACGAGGTCGGGAGTGGCGACGTAGGCGTCGACCACCCGTTTCACATCGTCGATCCGCTTCTGCCGCCCGTAATAACCGATGAGGCCGGCGGTGAGGCGGACGTCACCGGCGAGCGACGAAGGCGCCCCGGTGAGGGTCGCCTCCGCCCCCTTGACATCGCCCCGCTCCTCCTGGATGCGGGCGAGCATGAGCAGCGCATTCACCGCTTCCGGCTGCGCGGTCAGGGCCGCCTTCGCATACCCCTGCGCCTCCTCCAGCCGCTTGCCTTTGATCGCCATCTGGGCCAGGGCCAGGTTCACCCCGGCCCGCTCCTCCGGCTTCAAATCCTGGCGGTCAAGAAGTGCCTTGAGCAACGCCACTGCCTCGTCACCGCGGTCACGCAGTTGCAACGAGGCCGCCTCGACGGTGGCAATCCGGTAGCTCTTTCGGGCCGCCTCCGGGAGGCCCCCGAGGACCTCGTCGAGGCGGTCGAATTGGCGCGCCATCACCAGAATGTTGGCCAGCGGAACCACGAAGTCGAGATCGGTGGGGGCGAGCTTGACCGCCTTGTTGTAGTAGCCCAGGGCCGAGCGGTAGTCGCGCGTCTTCAGGTAGGTCTCGCCGAGGAGGCCGTACGCCGGGGCGTACTTTGCATCAATCTGGGCGGTATTCTTCAGCTCGATGATCCCCTCGGCGGACTTTCCCTCCTCCAGGTACTTCTTCGCCCGCTCGAAGTGGGCGTCGCGACGCGACTCCCGCGAGCCACACGCAGCAAGCAGGGTGAGCGACGCCACCACCAGGGTGACCAGTGCGAGACGTAATAAACGAACCGTATTCATTCCAGCTCCTTACCGCGAGTGTACTTCCGACAACGGTCGATCAGTTTGCACCATTCATGGGGCGGGTGGCGACAAACGATCGACGGCTCTTCGGCGCCCTACCACCGCTGCTCAACTTGGATCGTCCCCAGTGGGTGCGTAGGATAGACAACCTCGTGCCGATTGCTCACCCGGTATCTGTCGCGGTCGCGACGATCCGGGACGGGCGGTGGGCGCCACAAGGGAGCGCCATGGCTGCCACGATCTACATCGTCGACGACGAGCCGAACATCCTCACCACCCTCGACGGATGCATGCGCGATGAGGGGTACGCGGTGACCACCCAGAGCGACCCGATGCAGATCGAGAAGGACCTCGAAAAGGTCCATCCCGACGTGGTCCTCCTCGACATCTGGATGCCGGCGCGCGACGGCATCGAGGCGCTCTCCATCATCAAGGAAATCGACCCGACCATCGAGGTCATCATCGTCACCGGCCACGGCAACATCCGCACCGCCGTCGAGGTGACCCGCCTGGGCGCCTACGACTTCGTCGAGAAACCGATCAACCTCGACACCCTGCTGGCGGCGGTAGATGGGGCGCTCGCCCGCCGCGGTGGCGAACGGCCGGCAGCCAAACCGCTGCCGGCGGCCGGCGGTCCGCCGGGAGCCGGACGGGGCGGCCTCCGCCAGCGCACCCTCCGGCGCAGCGTCGTGGTGGGCGGCATGGGGCTCCACTCGGGGGAGAAGACCGGGGTCATCCTGTCGCCGCTGCCGCCGGGCTCGGGGATCCTGTTTACCGACATCAACCGCGGCGACACGGTGCCGGCCCTGGTGGACTACGTCGACACCACCGGCTACGCCACCACCCTGCGCCACGGCACCACCGTGGTCCACACCACCGAGCACTTCCTCGCCACCCTCTCCATGTACGGAGTCACCAACCTGATGGTGAAGGTCCACGAAGAGCTCCCCATCATGGACGGCTCCGCCGCCGAGTTTTGCCGGGTGGTGGAGGAGGCGGGGATCGAGGAGCAGGCGGCGGAGATCTCCCCCCTGGTGGTGGAAGAAACCTTCGTGGTGGGCGACGAGGCGAAGGGGGTCTACGTGAAAGTGGAGCCGGCAGACCAGCTCACCGTCACCTACACCATCGACTACCCGCCGCCGATCGGCAGCGACACCCACACCTTCCACGCCACCGGCCCCGACGCCTTCTGCCAAGAGATCGCCCCGGCGCGCACCTTCGGCTACCTCAAGGACATCGCCCAGCTCGAACAGATGGGGCTCGGCGGCGGCGGCCGGATGGACAACTTCATCCTGGTGGACGACGTCGAGAAGAAGGTGTTGAACACCGAGCTACGTTTTCCCAACGAGTTCACCCGCCACAAGAT
>CAZRGD010000163.1:0-6180 GCA_964599505.1 uncultured Nitrospirota bacterium
CCCCCGCTGAGTTGACACCATCCCCCCACCTCCCCACGCTTTCGCGCCCCGGCGGCGGCGGCTCATCTTCGCCCCGTACCGCCCCGGTCCCAGGTCTCTTATGAGCAAAGAAACGGCGAACCCAGAGCTGTCCGGCGTCGGGCCGGTGGAGACCCGGTACGTGGAGCTGTTCACCGCCGAGCACCCCCTATGCCTCGACTCGGGCGCCACCCTCGGGCCGGTCACCCTCGCCTACGAGACCTACGGCGAGCTGAACGAGGCGCACACCAACGCCATCCTCATCTGCCACGCCCTCTCCGGTGACGCCCACGTGGCCGGGCTGCATCCGGGCGACGACCACCCCGGCTGGTGGGACGGCTTTATCGGTCCGGGGCGGGCCATCGACACCAACCACCACTTCGTCATCTGTAGCAACGTGGTGGGCGGCTGCTCCGGCTCCACCGGCCCCGCCTCCACCGATCCGGCCACCGGCAAGCCGTACGGCCTCCACTTCCCCATGGTGACGGTGGCCGACATGGTGCGCGCCCAGGCGGCGCTCATGGACCACCTCGGGGTGAAGCGGTTGCGCAGCGTCATCGGCGGCTCGGTGGGCGGGATGCAGGCGCTCCAGTGGACCCTCGACTACCCGGAGCGGGTGGAGAGCTGCGTGATCATCGCCGCCACCGGCCGCCTGTCGGCGCAGAACATCGCCTTCAACGCCGTCTCCCGCCAGGCGATCATGACCGACCCGGAGTTCTTCGACGGCCGCTACCAGGACCACGACGCGATCCCCCGGCGCGGCCTGGCGGTGGCGCGGATGATGGCCCACATCACCTACCTCTCGGAGGAGGGGCTGCAGGACAAGTTCGGCCGCGCCCTCCAGGACCGCGAGCGGGTCTCCTACGGCTTCGACCGCGACTTCGCGGTGGAGAGCTACCTCCACTACCAGGGTTCCAAGTTCGTCCAGCGGTTCGACGCCAACACCTACCTCTACTTCACCAAGGCGATGGACTACTTCGACCCCTTCCCCGACGAGGCCACCGCCGCCAAGGCGTTGGCGCCGGTGGAGTCCGACTTCTTTGTCTGTAGCTTCAGCTCCGACTGGCGCTTCCACTCGTCGCGCTCGAAGGAGCTCGTCCGGCTCTTGCTGCGCCACCGCAAGCATGTGGCCTACCAGGAGTTCGCCTCGACCCACGGTCACGACTCCTTCCTTCTCGATTTGCCCGCCTACAAGGCGACCCTGAAGACCTTCCTCGACCGCCGCGCCGGGGTGGTGGCGTGAGCTTCCCACCCCTGCGCCGCGACCAGCGCCACGTCTTCGAGCTGATCCCGCCGGGCAGCCGGGTGCTCGATCTCGGCTGCGGCGACGGCGCCCTGCTCGCTGCCCTGTGCGACCAGCGAGGGGTCTCCGGCTACGGGGTGGAGATCGACGAGGGGTGCATCCGTACCTGCATCGCCCGGGGGCTGGCGGTGATGCAGGAGGACATCGACCACGGCCTCGCCTCCCACCCGGACGGCGCCTACGACTACGTGATCCTCTCCCAGACCCTCCAGGCGACCCACAACCCGCGGCGGCTCCTGCAGGAGATGGCGCGGGTCGGCAAGGCGTCGGTGGTCTCCTTCCCCAACTTCGGCCACTGGCGGATCCGCCTGGACCTGCTTGTCCGCGGGCGGATGCCGAAGGCCGATTTTTTGCCGTACGAGTGGTACGACACGCCGAACATCCATCTGTGCACGGTGGCGGACTTCGAGGATTTGGTGCGCGCCGAGGGGCTCACGGTGGACCGGCGGCTGCTCCTGGACCGGCGCGGCGACGCCTACGCCTCCGCCAGGCTGCCCAACCTGCGCGCCTCCTCGGCGGTCTACCTTTTGCGGCACTAAATCTTTTTTCGCTACACGAAAAAAGATGTTCCTTTCGCCGGTTTGGTGCGGGCTCCCCCGATCGTCGGTTCACTCGATTCCGTTCGTGGCGAAGTTGTTGATTCCTCGGATTGTCGGGGATTGTGGTCGTCCGGGTGGTCTTCACCCGCAGGGTGAAGCAAGGAAACGCCGGCGTCACGGGCGAAAGCGCGGAGCGGTGCACACGCATGGAAGGCGGGCCTCGCGCAGAGACGCGGAGACGCAGAGGTCCGGTTCTGACCCACCGGCGGCGCAGGCAGCAACGCGCGGGTTCGATCTTGCCCTGCAGGGATGCACCATGAAGGTCACGAAGGGTTGGGATCCCGATTCTTCATGCTCTTCATGGTGAAAGCGGTGTCGGAGATGGTGCCCAGCGCGACCACGCGGTTCGCGCCACCCAATCGACAAGCCGGCGCCCCCTCTGCGCCTCCGCGTCTCTGCGCGAGGCCCCACCCGACGATTATGGGCTCCCTTCTTGGGTGGGGGAGCCATCCTTCCCTTGTCCACTATGAGGTCGGTGCGCCCTCTGTGGTACAAATCCCCCATGGAACCGGAAGCCAACGACACCCTCCGCGGCGCGGTCCGCGATCGCTACGGCGAAATTGCTCGCAGCGGCGGCGGGGGCTGCTGCACCCCCGCATCGAGCTGTTGCGGGAGTCCGGCCACCGCACCGCTGGCGGTCGATCTCGGTGCCGGCGCCGGCGTCGACTGCTTCCTGGCGAGCCGCCGGGTGGGCGGCTCGGGGCGGGTCATCGGCGTCGACATGACATCCGACATGGTGAGTCGCGCCCGGGCGAATGCGCGCCAGGGGGGCCACGACCATGTGGAGTTCCGCCTCGGGGAGATCGAGGCGTGGCTGGCGGCGGCCGGCTTCACCGACATCGCGGTGCAGCCCAGCGAGGCGAGCCGAGAGGTGATCCGCGACTGGCTGCCGGGCCACGACCTCGGCCGCCACGTCGCCTCGGCGACGATCGAGGCGGTGAAACCGGCCGTGTGACCTGCGGGTGCCGCGACAAGGTACCACCTCCTCGACTCGGTCCAGCACGCCGCCTACGGGCTCAGGGCCGCCACAATGGTCCCGACGGGCAAGAACATGGGTGTCGGGTCACCGTGGAGCCTGCCCTCGCGGATCCCCTCCAGGGGGCTGAAGCCGTGACGTTCGTAGAAGGTGACTGCGCTGGGCTTGGCGTCGGCGACGACGCCGATACAGCCGACGTCGTCACGCTGTTCGAGTGCGAGCCGGAGCACATGGGCCAGCAGCGCTCGTCCGATCCCCACTCCCTGCGCTCGCGTGTCTACACCGAGGCGGGCGAGCCGCAGGACGGGGAGGGGATAGTCGGGGAGCCGGCGCCGGAGACGCGGTGGGGGAAGGCGATACCGCTCGACGCTCGAGCCGGCAACCGTCGCGAAACCGAGGATCCGCCCCTCGGCCGTCGCCACATAGGTCACCGCGAGGTGGAGCTTGAATTGGTTCTGACCCGCGTAGTGGTGGAAGAAGCGGTCGAGCGCCGGCTCCCCGCACGAGAAGGCGGCTCGATCGTCCTTGCGCTCCAGGGGGCGGATCTCAAGCGTGGCGGCCACGCATGAGCTCCCTCAGCGCCTGGGTGGGAGTCGGAGGCTCCTCCTCCAGAGTCCGGATGAGGCGTTCGAAGCTCTCGTCCTCGAGGACGATTCGCGTCGGGACGAAGGCCTCGTCCGGCAGCTCGCGTCGGGCCTCCATGAAGAAGAGGAGCGCCTGCTCCACCACGAAGTTCTTCTTCAGCCCCTGACTCTGGGAGAACCGATCCAGCCGCTCCTTGGTGACCGCCGAAATCGTGGCCGAGATCTGCGACTGTGAGCCCATCAGCGCATCCTTTCCCATGGAAAAACATGGTGTAGTCAGGAAATACTAGCTTACGCTCGTACTCCAGGCAAACGGCGGAGGCCCGCCCATAATCGTCTGTTGGTTGTTCCGATGCCCCATTGCGGCGCGCCTCGTGGCCATTCGGCACCACGTCAGGTCCCTCACCCCCCTTCTTTTTTCGCGCAGCGAAAAAAGAGCTCAGCCCGCTTTCCGGGCGACGACCACCGCCTCCTTGTCATCGGCGAAGAGGTGGATCTCGGGGGTGAGGCCGACCGCCTCGAAGGCGGCGGCCACCTCCGCCGGGCGGAGGAAGTGGTTGCCCTGGACGTGCTCGGCGAGGTTCTGGAAGGCCATGGGGCGCCGGGCCGGGTCGCACAGGGCGCCGCGCCGGTCGGGCCACGCCGGCTCCCAGACCACCACCGCGCCGCCCGGAGCGAGGCGCTCGGCGAGCTTCGGCAGGAGGCGGTCGCGCTCGCTCCACACGTGGTGCAGGGCGCGGTTCATGGCGATCACCGTGGGCGGCTCGGTAAGGGCGAGGTCGTGGAGGTCGCCGGCGGTGAAGGTGAGGCGATCCGCCACCCCCTCGGCGGCGGCGAGGCGGATCGCCTGGTCGATGTTTTCCGCGAAGCCGTCGACGCCGTGGCCGCGTAGGCCAGGCAGGTGGCGGACAAGCGCCCGCAGGTACCAGCCGTTGCCGCAACCGAGGTCCACCGCCACCCCGCCCACTGCCTCCACCTCCCGGTAGATATCGAGCTGCGGCAGGATCTCGTTTTCGAAGAGGGGGGCGAAGGTCGCCTCCAGCATCGGACCGAACCACGGCAACAGCCCCGGCCGCTCGGCGAGGACCGCCTCCCCCGGCCGTTCGCCGCTCTCCATCCGGCTCGCCGCCGACTCCGCCATGTGGGCGGAGAGCATCGTCTGGACCGCGAACGGCATGAGGCTCGCCGGCTGCGCCGGATCGAAGGCGGCACCCAACTCGGTGGCGGAAAAGCGCCCCTCCCCCACCTCTTCCAGGAGGCCGAAGGCGAGGGCGGCATCGCACCACCGCTCGACGTAGCCCACGTCGCGCCCCGCCTCGGTCGCGAGCTCCGCCGCGCTCGCCTCCCCGAGCCGCGCCAGGGCAGGGAAGAGGTGGTTCGCCACCCCCACGTAGGCGACCTGCAGGGCGAGTGCCCCCTGGGCCTGGGTCATTACCTGCTGCCGCTGCTGTTCCGAGATCGACATGGGTTCTCCGTTACACCATCGGCCCTCGACTGACACTCCGGCGCCAACGTGGAAAGCCGATCCTACGGCCGATCCAAGCGCAGAAGAAACCCTATGCCGCCGGGGTCTACTTTCGGATTATCCGAAGGTAGACCCCGAGGCTCTGCTCCACCGTGCCCACGCCGACAATCGCCTCGCTTCCTCGGACATAATCCGAAGGTAGACCCTGATGCTATGGCGCGACCTCTTTTGGATCGAGAAGTCGTTTTCCGTGGCGCACGGTGAGGACGAGCACCGCCTTCTCTTCCGTGCGGTAGATGATGCGGTATTGGCCATGGATCAATTCTCGTACGTCCTCGCGCCCCAACTCGGGCACGATACGGCCGCTGGTCGGAAAGTCGGCGATCCGGCCGACTCGTTCAAAGACGCTCTCTGCCCAACGCCTCGCTGCACCGGGCTTGTCGCGTGCGATGTACTGTGCTGCCTCGCGAACCCTGGCCACCGCCAGCGGTGACCAGACCACTTTCATGAGGGCAGCTCACTGAGAATTTGCTCTTGAGCTTGTTGATGAGGGATACCATGCCCCTCGGCTAGCTGCCGCTCCGCCACATGGATGTCGCGCAGAAGCTCCAACTCCTCAATGAGGCGTTCGTACTCGGCCACGTCAACGACTACGGCCGCGCTGTGCCCCCGCTGGGTGAGCACCAACGCACGCTTGGTCTTCCGGACCTGCTGCAACAAAGCGGCCGTGTGAGCGCGAAACTCCGAGAGAGGACGGATGTCTTCCAGTAAGTGAACTCGGGCCATTTTCGGACCTCCTGTTGAGACAGTCTACTGTCCCTTCGGAGGGACGGCTAGTTATCTCGCAAAAGCGGCGATACCCGGCTCGACCCTCACGCTTCCCTCCACCGAAGAGACTCCACGCCGCTTCGACGTCCGGCCACGGCGGCCGGACCACCGCTCGCGCGGTCTCGCCGTAGCTGCTCCACCGCCACGGGTGCGCCGCCTCCACCATGCCGACACGCACAGGGTTGAGCACGACGTATCGGCACAGCTCCTTCGCCGATCTGCATCGTCCTCAAAGATCGGCTGCCGCGGATTTCCCCGCGCCGTCAGGTCATACAGCGCCCCCGGAAACTCAAGCCGCAACGGCCGTGCCATGGCTCACGCAAACCGCACCAAACTATAAAGTAAAGACCTGGTTGCGGCTTGGCGATGCCGCGTACTCTTGTAGGAGGAAAGCCTACCCAGGTAGC
>CAZRGD010000164.1:0-6157 GCA_964599505.1 uncultured Nitrospirota bacterium
CCCCCGAGCCACCTGGTCGCAATCCCCCTCCCCGGTGAGGTCCGCCTCTCCTGGCAGCCGCCGGCCGAGCCGGTCGCCTTCTACCGCGTCTGGCGGACCACCGGCATCGGCGAGGGGAGCCCCATCGGCCGCGTCCCCGGCGAGCACACCACCTACACCGACAAGGCAGTCGAGCCGGGCGGCCACTACCGCTACCGGGTCATCGCGATCGACGGTGCGGGCAACGAGTCCAAGCCCTCTCCCTGGGCTGGCGGGCTGGAGCACCGCCGGCCGTAGAGATGACCGCCCGACCTCCTCCGGGGAGCAAAACCACGAAGGGGGTCGGTCCGGGGCACGCTGTTACCGGTGGTAACGGCTGGACGTGGCAGTGGTCCGCGTGGATTTACAGCCTTCGCAAGGTTCCCTTCCCCACATAGGAGGCAAGCGACTTGGAGATACCCGAGCTCAACTTCTCCTTGTTGGCCGCGGTCATCTTGCTCGTTGCTCTCCACCAAATCACCTGCTTCTTCGCCTCGAAGAGTGCGACATTTACACTGCTTTGTGATACCTGTCGATTCATTAGACCCAATGGAGTCCTGACAACTGTTGTACCAGATGCGAGGTTATAGCTTCCAAAAACGAAGGCGTCGACCTTCATGGCTGACGCAAGACGTTTGAGGAATCGCTTGGTCTGTGTTGTCGGCATAAACGCATTGATCTGCCCACTCGCGGTGTTGTAGTCGGCCTGGAAATTTTTGTAACCTCGGCCAAGGCTGTTTTAGTTGATTGCCGCAAGCGTATCTCTCTGTCCGTAAATCTTCCATTGGGATTGTTTTTGCGTGAGCTCAGAGGTAAATGTCTCACATATCTGATCTGCAAATGCCGGGTCTTCAAAATACTGAAGCTGGGCGTTTCCTACGCCGCCGCTAGGAAAGAGTGGAAACACCGCAACAGACCCTATCTTCGTGAAATCCATGTCTGGAGAGACATCAGCACTGGAGGGCGCGAGTATTTTTTCGGAGGTATCCGTTTTCTTCAGCAGACTATCCAGCATGGCTGGATCACATCCATAGAGCCCAACACAAAGAAAAGCGGAAAGCACGAACGGACGAAGCACATACCTTGCGACCATGACGCCACCTCCTCGAAAAGAATGTTTTTCCTGCCTCAAGAGCAGACCCTCCTGCCCAGCCGAACGGAGAAATCACGGTAATAAATGTAGTCTATTCAGAATGGTAAGTTTTGCGCAAGTAGGGACGGAGTGGGTCATCCTAGGAGTCTGTCGGACTTTGGCGATCGTAAAGAGGGGAAGCGGGCGCGAGCCAGGACTGGGACTAGCTGAGGCCGTAGCTGGCCATCCGTCTCGTCCTCACCCCTGGGTTGCTCCCAACCGCCGCGGCTATACTCGCCCCCGCCGCGACCTTGCGGCGCGGACCACCCGAGCGACTCGACGATGGAGCCCTTTGTCTACCGTGACGACCACCTCTTTGCGGAGGGGGTCGACCTCGCCGACCTCGCGGCGGCGGTCGGGACGCCGTTCTACTGCTACTCCCACGCCCACCTGAGCCGCCAGGCGGAGGGGTTCGATGGTGCCTTCGGCGACCTGCCGCACCTCACCTGCTTCTCGGTGAAGGCGTGCTCGAACCTCGCCATCCTGGCGCTGATGGCGCGCCGCGGCCTCGGCTTCGACATCGTCTCCGGCGGCGAGCTGGCACGCTGTCTGGCCGCCGGCGCCGAGCCCACGAAGATTGTCTACTCGGGGGTAGGCAAGACCGCCGCCGAGATGCGCCAGGCGCTGGAGGCGGGGATCCGCTGCTTCAACGTGGAGTCGTCCGGTGAGCTCGACCTCCTCGATCTGGTGGCCGGCAAGCTCGGGGTGCGGGCACCGGTGGCGCTGCGGGTGAACCCGGACGTCGACCCCCAGACCCACCCGTATATCTCCACCGGGTTGAAGGAGAACAAGTTCGGCATCTCCCACCGCGAGGCGGTGGCGGAGTACCAGCGCGCCGCGGCGATGGCGAACATCGAGGTGGTGGGGGTGGACTGCCACATCGGCTCCCAGCTCACCACCGTGCAGCCCTTCCTCGACGCCCTCGACCGGGTCCTCGCCCTGGTGGCGCGGCTCGCGGAGCAGGGGGTGGCGGTGCGCAACCTCGATCTCGGCGGCGGCCTCGGCATCCGCTACCAGGCGGAGTCGCCCCCCACCCCCACCGAGTACGCCCACGCCCTCGCCGAGCGCCTCGCCCCCACCGGCCTCCCACTCATCTTGGAGCCGGGGCGGGTCCTGGTGGGCAACGGCGGCTGCTTCGTCACCCGAGTGCTGTACACCAAGGGCAACGAGGGCAAGCGGTTCGTGATCGTCGACGGGGGGATGAACGACCTGATCCGTCCCGCCCTCTACGGCGCCTACCAGGAGATCCGGCCGGTGGAGGCCCACCGGTCGCGGCCGAACCGGCTGGTCGACGTGGTCGGGCCGATCTGCGAGACCGGCGACTTCCTCGCCCGCTCGCGCGAGCTGGGGGTGGTCCGCCCCGGCGAGCTCCTGGCGGTGATGTCCGCCGGCGCCTACGGCTTCTCCATGGCCTCCACCTACAACACCCGGCCACGGGTCGCGGAGGTGATGGTCCAGGGCGACCGCTACCACATCATCCGCGAGCGGGAGACGGTGGCGAGCCTGATGGCGGGAGAGCACATCTCCGACGGGGTGTAGCACCCCCCCACCATCGTCAATCCAAAATCGCTATCGCTATCGGGATCGCTATCGGGATCGCTATCGGGATCGGGATCGCTATCGCTATCGCTATCGGGATCGCTATCGGGATCGGGATCGGCCTCGCCACCACCACCAGCATCGGGATCGCTCCTCCCCCCGCTCCACGGCGTTGCCGCCGGCAAGACGCTCCTGATCGCGGCGTGGCCGGTAGGAGCCGGCTCCCGCCGGCGATTCCCGCCCGTAGGGCGGGCGGGGCCTGCGGCCCCGGATCGCGAGCGGGAGCTCGCTCCTACCGATGGATCCCACCCCCGGCACCACGCTTGCCGGTTTGGGGTTTGGTGCCGATTCCGATTTCGATTCTACGATCTTGGACCGCCTCGGCCGCGCCCTATCGCGGCTTCCCGAGCCTACTCGCCCGCGAGCAGCGCCGCGCGCACCGCCTTGAGCTGCGGGTTGGCGGCGGAGACGAGGGCGACCACCGCTTGATCCATCGCCGCCGCGTCGCCCTTGGCGAGGCGGAAGTTGGTGGCGATGGTGTCGAGGCGCTCCCTCAGCTCCCCCTCGGGGAGGCCATCGAAGGAGAGGTGGCAGAAAGTGAGCTTGTCGGCCAGGTCGACGGGAGCACCGTCGTAGGTGGCGGTGCGGAACTTCTGGAGAGTGTCCTTGCGGATCGTCTTCAACAGGGAGTCCATCGCCTCGAAGAGGTTGGTGTCGATGACCCGGCTGATGAAGGGCCGCGGGTCGGCGCGCTCCGGGCTCACCCCGGCGGGGTGCACGAATGCGTCGATGGAGATCACCACGATGCGATCGAAGCGGTCGTGGTTGCGGGCGATCACCTCCTTCACCGCGGTGAGGCCGAGGTTGTCGGAGGTGCCGCCGTCGAAGAGGTGGCGGTACCGCTTGCCCCGCTCTCCGCGGCGATGCGCCTCCGCCTCCTCGTGGTAGTCGCGCAGGGTCATGTAGTTGAACACCGCCGGGAAGGAGGCCGACGCCATCACCGCCCGCGCCACCCGGTAGCGGTCGATGTCGGATCCGAGCGCCACGAACCGCTCGTGGGTGAAGCGGAAGGGGGCTCCGAAGGGGCGTGCATCACCGACCTTGCCGGTCGCCTCGGTGGCGTTGAGGACCAGGTAGGGGCGCTCCGGGTTGAGGTCGCGGTAGCGCAGGTCGGCGCCGAAGGGGCGGGCGTCGAAGAGGTTGTCCGCCAGGGTCTGGGCCATGATGTCGGAGCGGTCGTAGGCGGTGAACCAGTAGCGGGCGATGTTCCCCGGCCAGAACCAGTTGCCGATCCAGCGGCGTAGAAAGTTGCGCTGCATGAGGCGGCGCACGGTCACCGCCGACCAGGTCCGCCTCCCCTTCAGCTTCACCCGGCTCGCCGCCACCAGACGCGCCAGACGGGGCGCCTCCTCGGGCCGGTGCAGGGCGGCGGTGAGGGCGACCGCCTCCGCCGCGCTCAGCGGGCCGTGGAGGCCGAGAAGCTGCCGCTCCCCGCGCCACGCGACCCGTGAGGCCAGGGTGGCGGGCAGCGCCTGCAGATCGACCCCGCCGGGGATCCGCGCCTGGACCCAGCCGTCGGGATCCTGAGAGAGGCAATAGTAGGCGGCAGGCAGGGTGCCGCCGGAGACCGCGGTGATCAGGTCGACCTCGCGCAGCAGGTCGATGTCCGGGAAGCAGGTGGCCAGCCGCGCCATCGCCATCGCACCGAAGTAGGCGGCGCGGCTGCCGCCGCCGGAGATCGCCAGGCAGACCAAGGTACGGGGGTCACCGCGGCCATCGTGGACGGTGAGCGAGGCGCGGCCATGGTAGGTGGGCGGCGCCGGCGGCAGGGGCCGGTTGGTGGAGGCGAAGGTGACGCAGCCCACCAGGGCGAGGAGCGCGAGGGGGAGAAGATGGGGTATACGCATAGGGGTTCAGCGGGAATAACGCTCGGAGAGAGACTCGATGCGTCCAAGTACACGCGTACAAAGGGAACACGAAAACACGAAAACTTAAAAACACGAAAGAATTCAAGCGGTTATCTTTCGTGTTTTCCCCATTTCGTGCTTTCGTGTTCCAACGGCGCAGGGGGGGAGACTGAGTGTTCAGTGCTATTTTCGCTGATCCTCATAGCTGTGATGGGTCGAGGTCGCCTCGTTACCGCTCGGAGCGCACCTCCATCCACGCGACCACCGCGAGCAGCAGGAAAACCACGGCCGCGACCGCCATCGGCCAGCCGCCCGGATGCAGCCGCAGGGCGGCGGCGATGTGCTGGCCCGGGGTAAGCGGCAGGCAGCGGCGGAGGGCGATCTCCACGGTGGTGGCGTCGGTGGCGGGGTAGAGTCGGCCGCCGGTCCCGACGGTGGCGACCGCCAGGGGCGCGGCCGCCGCCGGGGAGAGGCCGAGGGTGATGACGTCGATCCTCGCGGTGACCCCGGTCTCCCCGGTGAGGACGCCGCCCTCGGGGAGGGCGTCGGTGCACCGCTCGGTGGCGTCGGTGATCAGGATGACGTGGGGGTCGCCGCCGGGCGGCACGGTGAGAAAATCGCGTACCGCCTCCTTGAGGGCGTGGGCAAGCGGCGTCTTGCCGGCGACGGAGGGCTGGAGCCGGGCGAGGACGGCGGCGAGGCGCGCACGCTCCAGAGGCGCCGGAGGGAGGAGGAGCTGGCTGTCGTCGCACCCCTGCCACCGCCGCTGCCCGAAGACGCGCACCCCCACCACCGTCGCCGCCGGCAGGTGGGCGACGTAGCGCTCCAGGGCCGCCCGCACCACCCCGAGCTTGTCGCGTTCCACCGGCGGCGCCGGGTCGAGGTCGTAGGCGCGGACGAGGAGGGTCCGCCACCACCCCAACCCGGCCGGCGGCGTCGCCACCTCACCGGCCATCGACGGCGACGCGTCAATGACCAGCAGGAGGGTCGGCGGCGACGCTGCCGCCGGCGTGACGAGGAGGATGGCGAGGAGGGGGTAGAGGGCGATGGCCGTCATGGCGGACCTCTGAGACACGGCACAATCTACCCGACGGGGCAACAACCACGAAGGGGGAGGGAGCCGATTAGAGTCCGCTGCGCGGAGAATCGAAGTGTGCCCTGTGCCGCCCTTACGCGGTGGAGGAGCTGGAGGCGGGGGCGAGCACCCGGGTCACCTCGGCGGAGAGCTCGGCGACGGTGTATGGCTTGGCAAGGAATCCATTGGCGCCGCACTCGATCGATCGTTCGACCTCGCCCTCCTCCGAGTGGCCGCTGACCAGGAGGATCGGCACCGTGGCGCCGCTCTCACGGAGCACCGAGACCACCTCCCGTCCCCCGAGCCCCGGCATGGTGAGGTCCACGAGCAACAGATCGAAGCGGCCTGCCTCGCGCTGAAAGGTGGCCACCGCCACCTCCCCGTCCTCGGCGGTGACCACCTCGAAGCCGATGCGCGCCAGGATCCGCCGCCCCACCTCGCGCACCACCGCCTCATCGTCCACCAGCAGGACCCGCCGCCCGCCCC
>CAZRGD010000165.1:0-6124 GCA_964599505.1 uncultured Nitrospirota bacterium
CCTGTGGGGGCTGCCGATCGCGGTGAAGGACAACATCTGCACCCAGGGGCTGCCCACCACCTGCGGCTCGAAGATCCTGGCCAACTTCCGGCCGGTCTACGACAGCTTCGTCGCCCGACGGCTGGAGCAGGCCGGGGCGGTGGTCCTCGGGAAGACGAACATGGACGAGTTCGCCATGGGGTCGTCGTGCGAGAACTCCTCCCTCGGGCCGACCCACAACCCCCACGATCTGGAGCGGGTGCCGGGCGGCTCCTCGGGCGGCTCGGCCGCGGCGGTGGCGGCCGACGAGTGCCTCGCCGCCCTGGGCTCCGACACCGGCGGCTCGATCCGCCAGCCCGCCTGCTTCTGCGGCGTGGTGGGGCTCAAGCCGACCTACGGCCGGGTGTCGCGTTACGGCCTCGTCGCCTTCGCCTCGTCGCTCGATCAAATCGGGCCGCTCACCAAGGACGCCCGTGACGCAGCCCTGCTCCTCGGCGCAATCGCCGGCCACGACCCGGACGACTCCACCTCCGCACGTGAGGCGGTCCCCGACTACGAGGCAGGGCTGGAGGCCGAGGTGGCGGGACTCACCATCGGCATCCCCAAGGAGTACTTCGGCGGCGGCCTCGACCCGGCGGTGGAGGAGGCGGTGCGCTTTGCCATCGCCACCTACGAGTCCCTCGGGGCGACCACCGTGGAGGTATCCCTGCCGCACACCGAGTACGCCGTCGCCACCTACTACCTGGTGGCGACCGCCGAGGCCTCCTCCAACCTCGGCCGCTTCGACGGCATCCGCTACGGCGTCCGCCAAGAGGGCAAGGACCTCCTCGATCTGTACAAACGGACCCGCGAGGAGGGATTCGGCGCCGAGGTGAAACGGCGGATCATGCTCGGTACCTTCGCCCTGTCGGCCGGCTACTACGACGCCTACTACGGCAAGGCGATGGCGGTCCGCACCCTGATCCGCAACGACTTCGATGCCGCGCTCGCGCAGTGCGACGTCCTCCTCACCCCGACCGCCCCGACCCCCCCCTTCCGCCTCGGGGAGAAGCTCGACGACCCGCTCACCATGTACCTCTCGGACATCTTCACCATCGCCGTGTCGCTGGCGGGGCTCCCGGCGGTGAGCTTCCCCACCGGGACCACGGCGGAGGGGCTCCCCCTCGGCGCCCAGCTCATTGGCCGCCACTTCGACGAGGGGCGGCTCCTGGCGATGGTCCACGCCTTCGAGCAGGCCGGCCACGGACGGCCGCTGCCGGCGCTGTAACGGCGTTACTCCTCGTCACGGAACGGGTCGACGGCGCGGAGGCCGTCGTAGTCCTGACCGTGGTTGAGGTCTTGGGTGTAGAGCGTATGGCAGCCCAGGGTCAGGGCCGCGGCAACGATCGCACCGTCCCAGTAGCTGATGCGGTACCGCTTCTTCAACTCAACCCCACGCAGGAAGAGCTCCGAAGTCAGGTCGACCACCGGACGACGCATGAGATGGGCAAGAAAACGCATCGTCTCTCCCTCCGGGAGGGTTTGCGCCAACTTGCCGGTGGCGTTGACGTAGAGCTCCTGGAGCACCTGGACCGAGAGGCCCCAGTCATCCACCTCCAGAAGGCGGTGAAACTGTGGGCCGTCAATCACCGCCCCGGGTTGTCTCGCGCTCTTGGGACAGACTCCGCCGCCCAGCGGATATCGTAACTCGTGCTGCGGCCCCCGCCGGGTCGCCGCTGGAGGCAGCCTTTGGCTAGCAGGTCGGCGAGGTCTCGGGTGGCCGTGGCCTTGCTCACCCGGGCCATCCCCATGTACTTGCGGGCGTTGAGTCCGCCCTCGAAGCCGTCCGGACCGGCGTCGAGGAGGCGGTTGAGGACCTTGAGCTGTCTGGCGTTGAGGACGGTGCGGTCGTGGTGGCGCCAAAACTGCGTCTTGAGGAGGAGGTGGCGGACCTGGTCGAGGGCGTCGCGGATCGCCGCTTCGAGGGTAGCGAGGAACCAGTCGAGCCACTCGGTGATGGCGAGGCCGTGGCGTTGGGTACGCTCCAGGATCGCGTAGTACGCCTGACGCCGGGCCATGATCGCCGCTGCCATGGTGTAGAAGCGGACGCTGCGGTGGTCCGCCTGGGCGAGGGCGAGGTCGGTGAGGGCTCGGGCGATACGGCCATTGCCGTCGTCGAAGGGGTGCAGGGTCACGAACCAGAGATGGGCGACCCCGGCGCGCAGGTGCGGATCGAGCCGTCTGTCCAAGCGGCTCTCGTTAAACCAGGCGAGGAAGGCGTCGACTTCAGCGGGCAGGCGGTCTCGGGGCGGGGCCACGAAGTGGACGGTGGGGCGGTCGATACGGCCGGAGACCACCTGCATGGGGGCCTCCCCACGCCATTGTCCGACACGGATGGGCGTCAACCCGCTCGCCCCGGTTGGGAAGAGGTGGCGGTGCCATTGCAGGAGACGCTCGGTCGTCAGACGGGCCGCGTGGTTGTGGGTCGCATCGAGGAGCAGATCGGCCATGCCGTCGCTGCGCGGCGTACCGGGGGGCAGGCCGCCACGGTCGAGACCGAGGCGGTTGGCGAGGGAGGAGCGTACCGAGGCGACGTCGAGCCGCTCCCCTTCGATGGCCGCCGTGTTGATCGCGTTGCGGAGCAGCGCATCCATCTCGGTTTGCAGCCCCTCTTCCGGGGCGATGGTCTCGAGGCTCCCCAGGAGCCGCCCTTGTAGCCGATGGATGTCGCGCAGGCGCGGTTCGAACGCCTCCTCTTCCCAGGTGAAGGCTGGCCAGCCGGGCCGCTGCCAGATCCACTGCGTCGGTGGTGTCATGGGGTGCCTACTCCGGGTTGAGCCGATTGCATCGGTTATTCGGCTCAATATCTGAGCCGAATGTAGCGACAAATCGGCTCATGGGCAAGAACGTCCACCCCCGAACTCCCACAGGTGAGCCCACGATCCTGCACCATTCCACCATGGTTGATAATTTCCACTATTATCGATATTCTTGATTTACTCTTCATCCCAGAGGACGGGGGGCGAGGTGGTCCTTATGGCGCTGAACATCAAGAACGCTCGGGTCGAACGGCTTGTCGCGGAGGTGGCGGCGATGGCCGGAGAGAGCAAAACCGAGGCGGTACGCCGGGCGCTGGAGGAGCGGCGTACCCGCCTCCAAATGTCGGTGGCCACCGGGAGCCGGGGCGATCGACTCCGCACCTTCCTGGAGGAGGAGGTGTGGCCCGTTGTCCCCGCAGATCAGCGCGGTCGACACCTGACTCGGGAGGAGGAGGAGGCCATCCTCGGGCTGGGGCCGGAGGGGGCGTGATCCTCGACACCTCGGCGGTGGTGGCGGTCTTCCTGCAGGAGCCTGGCTTCGAGGGCCTGGTCGGCACGATCGCAGAGAGCGACGGGGTGGGGATCGGGATCCCCTCGCTGGTAGAGTTGGGCATCGTCCTGAGCGCCCGCCTGCAGTGCGATGCACGTCCCCTGATCGACCGTTTTCTCCGAGAGGGGGCGGTCCAACCGATCCCCTTTGGCGAGGACCACTGGCGCATCGCGGTGGCTGCCTATCTCCGTTTTGGTCGCGCTCGCCACCCGGCCGGCCTCAACTTCGGCGACTGCATGGCCTACGCCACCGCCAAGCTGGCACGCCAGCCCCTGCTCTGCGTCGGTGACGACTTCCCGCAGACCGACCTGCCCCTGGCGTGAGCGCGGATCGATCTCGTCCCAATCCCTACCCTCAGGGGGTTCGCGTAGCGAACCCCCTGCTTTGACTTCCCCCCACCCCCTCCCTAGGCTTCGCCGCCATGGAGTATGAAACCGTAATCGGGCTGGAGGTCCACACCCAGCTCAAGACGAAGAGCAAGATCTTTTGCGGCTGTTCCACTACCTTCGGGGCGCCGCCGAACAGCCACACCTGCCCGGTCTGCCTGGGGATGCCGGGGGTCTTGCCGGTCCTCAACCGCGAGGTGGTGACCTGCGCCATCAAGCTCGGTCTGGCGACCCGCTGCACCATCAACCGAAGCTCGCGCTGGGCCAGGAAGAACTACTTTTATCCGGACCTGCCGAAGGCGTACCAGATCTCCCAGTACGAGGAGCCAATCTGCGAGCACGGCTACGTGGAGGCGGACCTGGAGTCGGGGGAGACCAAACGCATCGGCCTCACCCGCATCCACATGGAGGAAGACGCGGGGAAGAACGTCCACGGCGCCGCCGATGATGACCACAGCTATGTGGACCTCAACCGCGCCTGCGTGCCGCTCCTGGAGATCGTCAGCGAGCCCGACATCCGCTCCTCCGAGGAGGCGGCGGCATACCTCAAGCGGTTGCGCTCCATCGTCCGTTACCTGGGAATCTCCGACGGCAACATGGAGGAGGGGAGCTTCCGCTGCGACGCCAACGTCTCGATCCGCCCGAAGGGGAGCGAGACCTTCGGTACCCGCGCCGAGGTGAAGAACCTCAACTCCTTCCGCCACGTGGCCCATGCCATCGACTACGAGGTCCGACGCCAGGCGCGGGTCCTCGCCCAGGGCAAGGCGGTGGTGCAGGAGACCCGCCTGTGGAACACCGCCGAGGGGAAGACCTACTCCATGCGCTCGAAGGAGGAGGCACACGACTACCGCTACTTCCCGGACCCCGACCTGGTGCCCCTGGAGGTCTCGGAGCAGTGGATCGAGGCGGTGCGCGCCACCCTGCCGGAGCTGCCGGCCGACAAGGAGAAGCGCTTCGCGGCCGAGTACGGGCTGCCGCCCCAGGATGCGGCGACCCTGGTGGCGAGCCAGCACCTCGCCGACTACTTCGAGGCAGTGGCCGGTGCGGTCAAAGAGGCGAAGACGGCGGCCAACTGGGTCCTCGGGGAGCTCCTCGGGGTGCTTAACAAGTTAGGCATATCGGTCGAAGAGTCGCCGGTAGACGCCGCGAGCCTGGCGGCGTTGATCCGACTTATCGAGGAGGAGACCATCTCCGGGAAGATCGCCAAGTCCGTCTTCGAGAAGATGGTCGCCACCGGCAAGGCGCCGGCGGCGATCGTCGAGGCGGAGGGGCTGGTGCAGGTGGCCGACCCGGAGGCGCTCCGCCCGATCATCCAGCAGGTCTTCGACGACAACCCGACCCAACTCGCCCAGTACCAGGCGGGCAAGACCAAGCTCATGGGCTTCTTCGTGGGACAGACGATGCGCGCCACCGGCGGCAAGGCGAACCCGGCCCTGGTGAACAAGCTGCTGAAGGAGATGTTGCCGGAGCCTGCGGCTCCGGGGGATGGGGGGTGAGGGGTGGGGGATGAGGGATGGACGGCCCTGCAGGCCGGATGAGATGGAGGTAGGAGACAGGAGGTATCGGGAGTAGAAGGTAGAAAGTAGAAATGGGGTACGACGGCCCTTCGGGCCGGAAGAGATGCGGAGGGAAGCAATCCACGAAATGGTTCTCTGGCCGCGTAGCGGCCAACCCTTCACTCACCCCTCACCCCGCGAGCGTAGCGAGCCCACCCCGGCGTGCCCCGCACGCCCCACCCCCGCGAGCGAAGCGAGCCCATGATCCTCTTCGACCACGTCACCAAGGACTTCGGCCACGGCGAGCCGGTCCTCCGTGACCTCTCGTTTCATATCGAGCCGGGGGAGCTCTCCTTTTTGATCGGCCGCTCGGGGGCGGGAAAGACGACCCTCTTGCGCCTGATCTACGGCGCCGAACGGCCCGACTCGGGCACCATCCGGGTGGCCGGCCGCGACGTCTCGCGCCTGCGCAAGGGGTCGGTGCCGTACCTGCGGCGTAACATCGGGATCATCTTCCAGGACAGCAAGCTGCTGGAGAGCCGCACGGTGGAGGGCAACATCCTCTTCGCCTTGCAGGTGGCGGGAGTCGGCGGGCGCGCGGCGCAGCGGCGGGTGGACGAGCTGTTGGAGCGGGTCGGGATGCGGGGACGAGAGGCGAGCCGGCCGGCGGAGCTCTCCGGTGGGGAGCAGCAGCGGGTGGCGATCGCCCGGGCGCTGGCCAACGAACCGGCCCTGATCCTCGCCGACGAGGCGACCGGCAACCTCGACCCGGACGTGAGCGAGGAGATCCTCGCCCTCTTCGACACCATCAACCAGGCAGGGACCACCATCCTCTTCGCCACCCACGACATGGACGTGGTACGGGAGATGCGCAAGCGCGTCCTCACCCTGGTCGGCGGCGAGATGGTGAGCGAC
>CAZRGD010000166.1:0-6102 GCA_964599505.1 uncultured Nitrospirota bacterium
TGGCTCGGGGCTGTGTAGAAGAGACAGCTCCAAGTGTCTCGTCGCCGCCCTCGTCTCCACCGGGATCTTCATCGCCCTCCTGGATACGACCATCGTCGACATCGTCTTGCCGAAGATGATGTCGAGCCTCGACGCCGACCTCTACGGCGTCCAGTGGGTGGTGATCACCTACTTCCTCGGCTCGGCGATCGCCATGACCGCGGTGGGGTGGGCGGCGGACGCGGTGGGCCACCGAAATACCTATCTCGCAGGGCTGATCCTCTTCATCTCCATGTCGGCGCTCGCCGGGATGGCGCCGACCCTGGAGATGATGGTCGCCACCCGCTTCTTCCAGGGGGTGGCGGAGGGGATCCTCATCCCCGTCTCCATGGTGATCCTCTTCGACACCTTCCCGGCGGAGGAGCACGGCATCGCCATGGGGATCTTCGGCCTCTCCGCCTCCTTCGCCCCCGCCCTCGGGCCCGCTCTGGGCGGGATCATCACCGAGTACCTGTCGTGGCGCTGGGTCTTCTACGTCAACGTCCCCGTGGGAGTGCTCGACATCGCCCTGGTCTGGGGCCTCCTCGCCAACCACCGCACCGCAGACGAGACGCCCCCCTTCGACTGGATCGGCTTCACCCTCCTGGCGGTGGCGGTCTCGGCGCTCATCGTGATCACCGGCAAGGGGCAAGAGCTCGGCTGGCTCACCTCCGACACCATCTTCTACCTCGTCCTGGCGATGGTCGTCTCGGGGGTGGCGGCGGTGGCGTGGCTGGCGCTGGCGAAGAACCCCCTCTTCCCGCGCCACATCCTCGGCTCCCGCCCCTTCCGCCTCGGGCTCCTGGCGATGGCGCTCCTGTCGCTCAACGCCTACGGCTTCTTCCTCCTCCTGCCGGTCTTTTTACAGCGGATCCACGGCTACACCACCCTCCAGTCGGGGCTGATCCTGCTGCCCGGGGCGCTCCTCTCCGCGGTGGTGACGATCGTCGCCGGCGCCCTCTCGGACCGCTTCAATCCGAAGTGGATCGCCGGGGGCTGCCTCGTGGTGATGGGGGCGGCGTCGTGGTACTTCCATGCGGACATGGACACGCCGCACCACGTCCTGGTCCTCGACTACCTCTACTGGGGCGCCTTCGTCGGTGCCACCTTCGCCCCGGTGACCATCATCGCCCTCGGCGCCTTGGAGGAGCGCGACATCGCCGACGGCTCCACCCTGTTGAACATCGTCCGGCTGATCACCGGCTCGGTGGGCTCCGCCTACGCCACCACCCTGCTCACCTCACGCACCGACCGCTTCTACACCGGGCTCACCGAGCGCCTCGACTGGGGCGGCGGTGGGGCCGCCCTGGTGGACCGCTTCCAGTCCCTCGCCGGCCCGATCGGCCCCTACTTCGACCCCGACACCTGGGCCCGCTTTGCCGCCACCAGCCAAGGGCTGATGCTGCGCCGCGCCTCGGCCTACGCCTTCCACGCCACCTACCAGCACCTCGCCTTTTTTGCGTTCGCAGCAGCGATCGTGGTGGCCCTGGTCAAACGCCTGCCCCACCGCAGCGGCCAGATCGCCGTCCACTGACTCCCCCCGTGGTCCAACCCGGAGAGGCCCCCATGAGCCGCGCCTACGCCAACGCCGTCGTCCGCCTCCGGTGGCTGATCATCCCCGTCACCCTGGTGATCGTCGCCCTCGCCGCCGCCGGTGTACGCCACCTCGGCTTCTCCACCAACTACCGGATCTTCTTCGGCAAGGACAACCCGCAGCTCCTCGCCTTCGAGGCGATGCAGAACACCTACACCGCCGACGACAACGTCCTCTTCTGCCTCGCCCCCAAGGACGGCGCGGTCTTCACCCGCGAGACCCTGGCGGCGGTGGAGGAGCTGACCACGGCGGCGTGGCAGGTGCCGTACTCGAGCCGCGTCGACTCGATCACCAACTTCCAGCACACCTACGCCGACGGCGACGACCTGATCGTCGAGGACCTGGTGGAGGGGGCTGCATCGTTCACCGACGCCGACTTGGCGCGGGTCAGAAAGATCGCGACCCACGAGCCGCTCCTCCGCCACCGGCTGATCAACCCGGAGGGGAGCGTCACCGGGATCAACGTCACCGTCCTCCTCCCCCAGAAGCACCCCATGGAGGTGCAGGAGGTGACCGCCTTCGTGCGCAAGATGGCGGCCGACTTCCGCGAACGCCACCCGGAGATCGACGTCCATCTCACCGGCATGGTGATGATGAACAACGCCTTCGCCGAGGCGAGCCTGAAGGACATGGGGACCCTGGTACCGCTGATGTACGGGATGGTCTTCGTCACCATGCTCCTGCTCCTGCGCTCCCTGCTCGGCACCCTGATCACCCTGGTGGTGATCGCCTTCTCCATCCTCAGCGGCATGGGGCTGGCCGGCTGGCTGGGGATCAACCTGACGCCGCCGTCGGCGTCGGCCCCGACCATCATCCTCACCCTGGCGGTGGCGGACTCGATCCACCTCCTGATCACCATGCTCCACCTCATGCGCACCACCGGCATGGGCCGCCACGAGGCGATCGCCGAGTCCCTGCGGATCAACATGCAGCCGGTCTTCCTCACCTCCCTGACCACGATCATCGGCTTCCTGTCGATGAACTTCAGCGATGTGCCCCCCTTCCACGACCTCGGCAACATCGTCTCCATGGGGGTGGCGGCGGCGTGGCTCTACTCGGTCACCTTCCTGCCGGCGGTGGCGGCGGTCCTGCCGATCCGGGTGCGGCTGCGACCCGACGGCCACACCGGCGCCATGGACCGCCTCGCCGAGTGGGTCATCCGCCGTCGCCGCCGGCTGCTCTGGGGTGCGGTGCCGGTGATCCTCGGCCTGGCCGCCTTCATCCCGCGCATCGACCTCAACGACCAGTTCGTCGAGTACTTCGACGAGTCGGTCCCGTTCCGCGTCGACACCGACTTCGCCGTCGCCAACCTCACCGGCATCTACCTGATCCAGTACTCCCTGGAGAGCGGCGAGACCGCCGGGATCAACGACCCGGCCTACCTGGCCAAGGTCGAGGCGTTCGCCGACTGGTACCGCCGCCAGCCGCGGGTGATCCACGTCAACGCGATCACCGAGGTGATGGATCGCCTGAACAAGAACATGCACGGCGACGACCCGGCCTACTACCGCCTGCCGGAGGAGCGCGACCTGGCGGCGCAGTACCTCCTGCTCTACGAGATGTCCCTGCCCTTCGGGCTGGATCTCAACAACCAGATCAACGTCGACAAGTCCGCCACCCGCATGACGGTCACCTTCGAGAACCTCACCAGCCGCGGCATGCGCCTCCAGGAGAGGCGAGCCCAGGCGTGGCTGGCGGCCCACGTGCCGCCGGTGATGCGCAGCCACGGCGCCTCGCCGTCGCTGATGTTCTCGCACATCGCCGCGCGCAACGTGCGCTCCATGCTCGGCGGCACCATCGCCGCCCTGGTGCTGATCTCCGGGGTGCTCCTGGTCGCCTTGCGGAGCTGGAAGATGGGGCTGGTGAGCCTGCTGCCCAACCTGGCGCCGGCGATCATGGGGTTCGGCGTCTGGTCGATCCTCGTGGGACAGGTGGGGATGGCGGTGGCGGTGGTGGTCTCCATGACCCTCGGGATCGTCGTGGACGACACCGTCCACTTCCTCTCCAAGTACCTGCGCGCCCGGCGTGAGAAGGGGCTCGATGCCGAGGCGGCGGTGCGCTACGCCTTCTCCCACGTCGGCACCGCCCTGTGGGTCACCTCGGTGATCCTGGTGTGCGGCTTCGCGGTGCTCGCCCAGTCCGCCTTCAAGCTCAACGCCTCCATGGGGCTGCTCACCGCCATCGTCATCGTCTTCGCCCTTGCCGCCGACTTCCTCTTCCTGCCGCCGCTGCTGATGGCGGTGGACGGGGACAAGAGCGACGCAACCACAACGTAACGCAGACGGCCTATCCCCGTAGCCCAGGCACAGAGAACCGCTTTGAGGAGCCACAGATGACCCGAGATCCGCACCTACTCACGCCCAGCTCGCCTGCCGCGCGCCGGCCCCCCTCGGCCTCCCTCGGTCTCCACCTGGGGTTGCTGCTGTGGTTCGTCTTCGCACCGGCCCTCCCCTCCCTCGCCGAGACCCCGGAGGAGCGCGGCCTGGCGATCGCCGTCGAGGCCGACCGGCGGGACAACGGCTGGGTCGACTCCACCTCCGACCTCACCATGATCCTGCGCAACCGCCACGGTCAGGAGTCGACCCGCACCATCCGCTCGAAGAGCCTGGAGGTGAAGAACGACGGCGACAAGCGGCTGTCGATCTTCGACAACCCGCGGGACGTGAAGGGGACGGCGATGCTCACCTTCTCCCACAAGCTGCCGCCCGACGACCAGTGGCTCTACCTGCCGGCCCTCAAGCGGGTCAAGCGCATCTCCTCACGCAACAAGTCGGGCTCCTTCATGGGATCCGAGTTCTCCTTCGAAGACCTCGGGAGCCAGGAGGTGGAGCAGTACACCTACAAGTACCTGCGCGACGAAGAGCTCGACGGCCGGCCGTGCTT
This sequence comes from uncultured Nitrospirota bacterium, assembly GCA_964599505.1. Lineage (GTDB taxonomy): Bacteria > CG2-30-53-67 > CG2-30-53-67 > CG2-30-70-394 > CG2-30-70-394 > CG2-30-70-394. Next base: position 4,496 of record CAZRGD010000166.1, read on the forward strand.
CGTCATCGAACGCTACCCGGTGGACAAATACTCCGGCTACAAGCGACAGGTCGTGTGGATCGACCAGGAGCGCTACCAGCCCCTCAAGGTCGAGTACTACGACCGCAAGGACGCCCACCTCAAGACCCTCACCTCTCGCGGCTACCACCAGTACCTCGACCGCTACTGGCGCCCCGACGAGATGGAGATGGTCAACCACCAGAACCACAAGTCGACCCTGCTCAAGTGGAAGAACTACCGCTTCCACATCGGCCTCACCAAGCGCGACTTCGACCGCAACGCCCTGAAGCGGGCGCGGTAGAAAAAAGCTAGCCGCAAATGAACGCGAATGAACGCACATGGGGTGTAGCTCGGTTTCCGCCAGGGGGTGATCGTACAAAAGTACAGGCGCGTCGCAGGACTTCGAGAAGCCGTCAAGCGTATTGGCGTTCATTCGCGTTCATTTGCGGCCTGCTTTTTGTTGTCTTCGCGACATTTCCTCCGCGAAGCGCGAACGCCTGGGAGCTCACCGGCTACGTAGCAGTGGAGGGGCGGTACTTCTGGGAGACGCCGGTGCTCGCGGAGCAGGGCAACGAGCAGCTCTCCCTCGTCCTCCAGCCGGAGCTCTTTCACGAATGGGACGGCGGCCGCCAGCAGGTCGTCTTTACCCCCTTTCTGCGCCTCGACTCCCTCGACGACGAGCGCACCCACGGCGACATCCGCGAGCTGGCGTGGCTGGTCGCCGGGGAGAGCTGGGAGCTGCGCGTCGGGGTGCGCAAGGTCTACTGGGGGGTGACCGAGTCGCAGCACCTGGTCGACATCCTCAACCAGACCGACCTGATCGAGAACATCGACACCGAGGACAAGCTCGGCCAACCCATGGTCAATGTGGCGCTCATCCGCGACTGGGGCACCCTCGACCTCTACTACCTGCCGTACTTCCGCGAGCGCACCTTCCCCGGCCGCCGCGGCCGCCTGCGCGGCCCCCTGGTGGTCGACACCGACCACCCGATCTACGCCGCCGCCAACCGCGAGTACCACCCGGACTTCGCCATCCGCTACAGCCACGCCATCGGCCCCTTCGACCTCGGCGTCGCCCACTTCACCGGCACCAGCCGCGAGCCGGTCATCGTGGCGGAACGCGACACCGCGGGCCGCATCACCCTGCGGCCACGCTACGACACCATCGACCAGACCTCCCTCGACCTCCAGGCGGTGGTCGGCGACTGGCTGTGGAAGGTGGAGGCGATCCGCCGCTCGGGCCAGGGCCGCGCCTTCGTCGCCGCCACCACCGGCTTCGAGTACACCTTCGTCGGCATCGCCGACACCGCCGTCGACCTCGGCCTCGTGGGCGAGTGGCTGTTCGACGACCGCGGTGAAGAGGCGCCCAGCCTCTTCGAGGACGACCTCTTCGCCGGGCTGCGGCTCACCCTCAACGATGCCCAGTCCACCGACCTCCTCGCCGGGGTGATCTCCGACCTCTCCGGCGACGGCCACCTCGCCTCCGTGGAGGCCAGCCGCCGTATCGGCGACCGCTATCGCCTGAGCATCGAGGCCCGCCTCTTCATCAACCCGCGCCCCGACGCCCCCCTCGCCTACCCCCTGCGCCGCGATTCCTACCTCCAGGT
>CAZRGD010000167.1:0-6072 GCA_964599505.1 uncultured Nitrospirota bacterium
GGTGGTCAAGAAAGGCGGGATTGCAGGAGGAACTGCAGTAGACAGTAGGAAGTAGGTAGTAGACAGGGGGGGGCTGGACCATTAATCGTCGGCTCGTCCCTTCCGCTGGGCGGGGAATGGGCGAAAGGGGATGCATCGGCGGTCTCACGGTGGTCCTACGGGAGCCGATGGGGGTGCGAGGGGGCTTGGCTGGAGACACAGCGCGCCCGAATCGGGTCAAACGGCCGTTCCCAGAGACACCTCGCCGTCGCGGTCGGCTGCCGCCAGCAAGATTTCTGAGTCTGGAAGCTGCAGGGCAGCCGCTACGGGACCGCCTCCCGGGCGAGCCAGTCGCGGGCGCGGACGTAGTCTTGGGCGTAAGGGAAGGCCGCCGAGAGCTTGAGCACCCAGGAACGCGCGTGACGTACCACCCGGCCGGCGAGATGGAAGAGGCAAAACCGTAGGGCCTTCGGGCGTACCGTCCGAAGCGCCGCCGGCAGCGGACCCGCTTGGAGGTAGGCCAAAAGGTTGGCGGCCAGGACGTTGAGCCGCCACCACGCCGCGTTGGCGCCAAAGCGACCACACGGCAGCACGCCGCCACCCAAGTCGTTTTTCAGGACCCCGTGGCCGTGCTCCACCGTGCCCTGCTTGCCCCGCTGCTACCGCAGGATCGCCTCCCCGTCCCCCGTCCGGTGGGTCACCACCGCAAAGTGGCGCCACCCCCGCTCGTTCTGGTGAAAGCGGTACAGGAAATCCTTGGCCTGAGACACCCTCTTCATGTGCGGGAAAACCGTACCCGTGGCCGCGTCACGGTAAAAGATTTCGCGATTGAGAAGCGACCGAAGATGGCGTGAAGATGGAAGGTGACAAATCAGCAATTCGTTTTTCGTGAGCCCTTGGGGGCCGAACCGCCGGCGACCTACCGGCAGAAACAGGGGAACGGCCATGTACCTGCTCTCCAACATGATGAAGCGGTTTGTTCAAGTGGGGACCCTGCGGGTGATCGACCCGAAGGGGCGCGAGCACCTCTTTCGCGGCAAGCCGGGGCCGGAGGTCGGCTTCCGCCTCACCGACCCGACCTTGCCGCGGCGCATCTTCTTCAACGCCGAGCTCGGCGTCGGCGAGGGGTACACCGACGGCACCTTCGTCCTGGAGGGGTGCGATCTGCGCGACTTCTTCGCCTTCTACAGCGCCAACCAGGAGGCCCTGTGGCACTACCCGACCCAGTCGGCACTGGCGCATGTCTCGCGCCTCTTTCGCCGGTTGCAGCAGCACAACCCGGTGGGCAAGGCGCAGACGAACATCTCCCACCACTACGACATCTCCAACGACCTCTACCGCCTCTTTCTCGACGACGACCTCCAGTACTCGTGCGCCTACTTCCGCCGCCCGGATGAGGGGCTGGAGGAGGCGCAGATCGACAAGAAACGCCACATCGCCGCCAAGCTCTGCCTTGAGCCGGGCCAGCGAGTCCTGGACATCGGCTGCGGCTGGGGCGGGATGGCGATCTACCTCGCCCGAGTGGCCGGGGTGGAGGTGGTGGGGGTGACCCTGTCCCATGAGCAGCACAAGCTCGCGTGCGCACGCGCCGAGCAGGCGGGGGTCGCGGACCGCGTCCGCTTCGAGCTGATGGACTACCGGCTGCTCCACGACCGGTTCGACCGGATCGTCTCGGTGGGGATGTTCGAGCACGTGGGCACCGGCCGCTACCGCGAGTTCTTCTGCAAGGTGGCGAACCTCCTGGAGCGCGACGGCGTGGCCCTGCTCCACTCGATCGGCCACATGAGCCCGCCGTCGGTCGCCTCGCCGTGGCTGCGGCGCTACATCTTCCCCGGCGCCTACTCGCCGTCGCTCTCCGAGGTCTTGCCGGCGGTGGAGGAGAATCGCCTGTGGGTCCTCGACATGGAGATCCTCCGTACCCACTACGCCGACACCCTGCGCGACTGGTACGAGCGTCTCGCCGCCCACCGTGACGAGGTGGTGGCGATGCACGACGAGCGATTTTACCGCATGTGGGAGTTCTACCTGGTGAGCTGCGAGAACATGTTCCGCAACGGCGCCCAGATGGTCTTCCAGATCCAGCTCGCCCACCGCCGCGACGCCGCACCGCTCACCCGCGACTACATCGGGGAGGCGGAAGCGCGGCTCCGGGAGCAGGAGGCGGAGGCGGAGGTGGGGATCACCCCCGCAGAGGTGGCTGCGCAGCCGGTGTAGGGAGCGGCCCGCCGACAAGGTGGTCGTGATACCGGAAGCAAGGTAGGAGCCGGCTCCCGCCGGCGATCCGCGGCCCGTAGCCGCGGCGGGCCTGCGGCCCGTTTCGCGAGCAGGAGCTCGCTCCTACCGGTGTTTCGGGGACCGGCGGCTGTCCCGCCTTCGGTTCGGCTTGCCGGTAGGAGGGGGCCATGCCCCCGATCGGGCGACCACCGGAGCGACGGACGAAGAAATCGCGGGCATGGCCCGCTCCTACCACAAGCCGGCAGACCCGGTGCCGTGGTCCCCAACCTCCGGCGCCCCCACGCAGCACCCCCACCGCCGTTGTTGGGGGGCGTGCAGATGGCCCCAGATTTGGGCCGACCCGCAGGCCGTGGACCGCAGGCGTACTTGTTGTACTCCGAGGATCCACGGGCGAGGACGCGGCCCGAAGATGGGGCTAGCTGCGCGCCCCACCACCTAAAGGATTTCGACTAGCTTTAGCTCAAAGATCAGCTCCTTCCCCGCCAGGGGGTGGTTGCCGTCGAGGGTGACGGTCTCGTCGTTCACCTCGGTGACCACCACCTGGGCGTCGCCGCCCTCGGGAGAGGTGATTTGGAGGACCGCGCCCGGCTTCGCCTCGATGTCGTCGGGGACCCGGCTGCGTTCGATCACCGCCACCATCTGCTCGTCACGCTCGCCGTACGCGTCTGCCGGAGGGATCGCGACGGTCTTCGTGCCGCCGATTTCCATTCCTACCACCGCCGCGTCGAAACCGGCGATGACCATCTGTTCACCGACGGTGAACTCGAGGGGATCGCGCTCGAGGGAGGAGTCGAAAACGGTGCCGTCGTTGAGAAAGCCGCTGTAGTGCACCCGTACGGTGTTGCCCTGCTCTGCCGCTGCCATGGAGTCGGTCCTCGTGTCGGTGGCCGCGACGCCGCATCGACGTCAGGCCAGGTTAAGGGTTGGAAGGAATCAACCTACCAGAAGCACAACCCAATTTGCGCCTGATTTCGCCGCCCCGATTGAAGCCGATCAAAGGTGCGGGCTATAAACGGTCACCTGTGTCCCGGAGGCGTTCGTGAACGATGGTGAGAGCGGTACCGCACGACCCGTCCCTCACCCACCACACGATCGCCTCCTCTACCGCCTCAGCGGGCTCCTGCTCCTCGCCTGGACCGCGGTGGTAGCGGTGTCGTTGTCGTGGAACGTCCACCGGGAGGAGGAGGAGGCACGGGTAATCGCCCACCGCGAGGCGAACGCCTACTTCGTCACCGACCGGGCCATGCTCCTCTGGTCGACCGAGCACGGAGGCGTCTACGTCTCGGTGAAGGGGAAGACGGTGCCGAGCCCGTACCTCGCCGACCTCCCGGAACGCGACGTCACCACCCCGTCGGGACGCCACCTCACCCTCATGAACCCGCCCCAGATGATCCGCAAGATCGAAGGCTACGGCAGCGGCGCGGATCGGGTACGGAGCCACCTCACCAGCCTCCGTCCCCTGCACCCGGAGAATGGCCCCGACGGGTGGGAACACGCGGCCCTGCGACGGCTCGCCGCGGGTGAAGAGGAGGTGGGTGAGCTCACCCGTGACGACGGGATCGCCCTCTTTCGCCTCATGCGCCCCTTGGTCACCCAACCACAATGCCTGAAGTGCCACGCAGCCCAGGGGTTCCAGGTGGGCGACATCCAGGGCGGGATCGTCGTCTCCCTCCCCATGGCGCCCCTGTGGGCGATCGCCCACCGCCACACCACCGCCATCGTCGCCGGCCACGCCGGCCTGTGGCTCATCGGGATGCTGGGAATCGGGATCGGGCGCCGACGTCTCGCCCGCGAGATCGTCGAGCGACGGGCGGTGGAGACCCACCTGCGCCGGCGCACCGCCGACCTGCGCCACCTCTTCGACCACGCCCCGGTGAGCCTGTGGCGCGAGGACTTCTCGGCGGTGAAACAGCGCATCGACGCCCTCCGCGACGAAGGGGTCATGGATCTGCGCCGCCACCTTATTGACCACCCGGAGGTGGTGCGCGAATGCGCCGGCCTGGTGCGGGTGGTCGCGGTCAACCACGCCGCGGTTGCCCTGCACGGGGCCACCAGCCAACAGGAGCTTCTCGCCGGCCTGCCGCGGACCTTCACCAAGAGCTCCTACGAAGTCTTTCGCGAGGAGCTGGTCACCTGTGCCCTTGGGAAGACGGAGATGGCGGGCGAGGCGGTGGTACAGACGGTGGACGGGGAGCTGCGCCACGTCCTCATCAAGGTCTTCATCGATCCCCACACGCCGGAGTGGTCGAACGCCTACGTCTCCATCGTCGACCTGACCCAACAGAAGGAGACCGAGAAGGAGCTCCGCCACGCCCTGCGGGAGAAGGAGGCCCTCTTGCGGGAGATCCACCACCGGGTGAAAAACAACTTCCAGGTGATCGTCAGCCTCCTCAAGCTCCAGTCACGCCACCTCGACGATCCGGAGCTCAAGACGGCCTTCCAGGAGAGTGTCAACCGGGTCCACACCATGGCGATGGTCCACGAACGCCTCTACGGTGAGGGCGACCTGGCGACGGTGGAGGGCGGCGACTACCTGCAGGCGATTGTCACTGACCTGAAACGCATCTTCGGCGGCGGCTCTCGGATCACCGCCCGGGTGGATGCCGACCCGGCGCCGCTGGCGGTGGACACCTCCATCCCCTGTGGCCTGATCGTCAACGAGCTGGTGAGCAACTGTTTTAAGCACGCCTTTCCCGAACGGCGGACCGGCGAAATCCGCGTGGCTTTGCGCCGTACGAAGGGAGACAGTAATGGTTCACATTATCGTCTCACGGTGAGCGACGACGGTGTCGGGATCGACCCGGCGCTCTCCCTCAAAGAGGTGGAGAGCGTCGGCCTTCGCCTCGTCACCACCCTCACCGAGAACCAGCTCGGCGGCTCGCTGGAGCTCCAGCGCAACCATGGTACCTCGTTTAGTATTGAATTCACCGTCCTTCCAGGAGGAGCCCCCTATGCCAGCGCTTGATCCGATCCACGCCTCGTCCGGAAGGGAGAGCGGCCGCCGCAAGCAGACCATCCTCGTCGTGGAAGACGAAGCGATTGTCGCCGAGGATCTGCGCGCCAGCCTGGAAGAGGCGGGCTACCGTGTCCCCGTGGTGGCCTGCAACCGGGCGAGCGCTCTGGAAAACGTCGCCCGCGAGCGGCCCGATCTGATCCTCCTCGATATCATGCTCGCCGGGGGCGACAACGGCATCGAGGTCGCCGAGACGATCCACACCCACGACGACGTGCCGGTGGTCTACCTCACCGCCTACTCGGACGACGCCCTCATCCAGCGAGCCAAGGAGACCGCCCCGTACGGATTCCTCCTCAAGCCGTTCAACGAGAACGAGCTGCACGCGACGGTGGCGATGGCCCTCTACCGCCACCAGTTGGAGGAGGCGCAGAGGCGCAACGAGGCACAGTTTCGCCAGCTCTTCGAAGACGCCCCCCTGCCGTACCACTCCCTCGACGCAGAGGGGAGGCTCTTGGCGGTGAACCAGGCGTGGCTCAACACCCTCGGCTACACCCGCGACGAGGTCATTGGCCGGCCGGTGGCCGAGTTTGTCGTCACCGAGGACCTCCCGATCCTCGCCGAGCGCTTCCCCCGTTTCAAAGAGGAGGGCCGGGTCTGCGATGTGGAGTACCACCTGCGGCGCCGTGACGGCGAGACGGTTGCCATCTCCCTTACCGGGATGATCTCCCAGGACGTGGAGGGTCAGTTCCAGCGCACCCACTGCATCTTCCAGGACGTCACCGAGCGCAAGCGGCGCGGGGAGGCGGCCGTCAAGATGCGCAACCCCGAACCCCTCGGGCTGCTTGCCGGCCGTAGCGCCCACGACGTGCACACACACCCCCACGACGTGCTAGCCCACCCCC
>CAZRGD010000168.1:0-6047 GCA_964599505.1 uncultured Nitrospirota bacterium
CTTCAGGTGACCGACCTGGATCTGTCTGGCGATGCGACGGGTCTTCATGGGGGAGCGTTCAGCTTTCAGAGGTCAGCAATCAGCGACGGGCACCGCCAAGGGTGGCGATTTCGCCGTTGCAAAGCGAGGGGGGAGGGGAGGCGGGATGGGCAGCGGATACGCCGCCATGTTTGAAAGACTTGGGTAGGAGCGAGCTCCCGCTCGCGAATGCGGACTGCTTCGCATTCCGCAGAGGCGGCGCTTCGCACCGCCGGGTGGGATGAGCCGCGGACACGCTCCAGGTTGCCGAGTGGGAGCGGGAGCCGCAGGGTCAGCGCCATTTTTTTTCAGTGAGTCATTTCGTGCCTGCTTGTTCCACACCCATCTTGGAGAAGTCCATGCGTCGAGTCGTCCTTGTTCCGTTCATCCTCCTTCTTACCGTTACCTCCCATGCCGGGATCCTCACCGGCATGGCGACCATCACCGATCCAGGCGGAAACCTGTTTGGGTCCCCCGCGCAGATCCAGGGTGTTCTGGACGTGAGTGGCGGGATGATGCAGGTGTCCTCTTTCGTCATCCTCTCTCCATTCGGCCCTGTAGAAGTTACCACTGGGCCGCTAGAGCTCCTCGGTCCCGGCGACTACATCCGCCCCGACGGTTCTGGCGGCACCCTTTTCGCCACCGTGGGGCAGGGTCAGCTCGGTTCCTACATGCATCTCTTCGTCTCTCTCGGCGGTTCACCAATGAACCTCATCCCCACTTTCATGGTGTGGGACGTGACCTCCACGCCCGCCGGTGACATCTACACTCCTGTGGATTCGGACGGTGATGGCATCCCCGGCCATCGGGTCGTCGGTCTCCCCTTCCCTGGTTTTACCCTGGCCCATACCTTCACCGTGCTCTCCGGCCCCAGTGTCTCGGTGGACGTGGCGGTGGAGGGTGGGGCCCGCCAGGAGTGCAGTGAGACGGGTGGGAGCACCGTGACGGCCACGGCCTCCGTTACTCTCACCGATGGTGCCGAGCTCGCCACTCTGACCTGGGATGTGGACGGTGCGGCCGCGGGCAGCGGCGATGCGATTCACCCATTTCTCGCCCTCGGTCACCACACGATCACGGTGACTGCGGCGACCATCGGCGGTGCCGGCAGTACCCACAGTGCCGAGGTCGATGTCGTGGACACGACTCCTCCCGAGCTCGAGGTCTCCTTTGTGGACCGACGCACCGGCTCAGCGATCACCGAGGCGGGTCGCCACCGAGCCGAGCACGTAGTGACGCGGATCCGGGCGATCGACGTTTGTGACGCCGAGCCCACGGTAGAGGCCGTGGGTGGCTTTGACGTGGCCGACGGCGACCGCCTCAAGGTCAAGGGCGAGAAGGGGGGTGTGGTCCTCACCACCACCACCCTCACCCTCTCCGCAACCGCCGCGGATGCCTCGCGGAACCTCGCACGCGGTGGGGCCACCCTCACCCTCTTGGCCGACGGTCTGGAGGACGACGACGATTAAGGCGGGCTTGGAAGTGGCCGGGTACGGGGATGGCCACTACCTGCGCGCCATGTAGGCCGCGTCAGGTGCCCCAGATTTGTGCCGGCCCGCAGCCCGGGCGACGAGGCGTACGTCTGTACGTCGCAGGAGCACGGGCGAGGACACGGCGCAAAAAATGGGGTGCATGGCGCGGCCGTCTCCCCTACGGCATCGGGTAGACGCCGATCCAGCGCATCACATCGTTATAGGTGGCAAACAGCATCAAGGTGAGCAGCAGCGCCAGGCCGAGTTGTTGCGCCTTCTCCAGGATGCGCGGGTTGGCCGGCCGCCGGGTGATCCCTTCCACCGCACAGATGAGCAGGTGGCCGCCGTCGAGGATGGGGATCGGCAGGAGGTTGAGGATGCCGAGGTTGAGGCTGATCACCGCCACGAAGAAGAGCCAGTCGGCCAGCCCGCGCGCCGCCTGCTGTCCCGCTACCTGGACGATCATGATCGGGCCGCCGAGGCTCTGGGTCGACACCTCGTGGCGGAAGAGCTGGCCGATCCCGGAGACGATGGCGACCCCGACCACGACCGTCCGGTGATACCCGGCGGTGAGTGCGTCGATCGGGCCGAGACGGTGGACGGTGAACAGCTCCGGCGGCGGGTCGCCGGCGGCGATCCCCACCCGGCCGATCTGCGCGGGTGCGCCCTTCGCGGCGGTGTCGGGATTGGGGACTGCCTTCGGCACCACCTTCACCTCGACCTCCCGGTCGCCGCGCTGGAGGTGAAAGAGGAGGGGACTGCCCGGATGGTCACGGATGATCCGCGCCATGGTCTCCCATGACTCCACCGGCGTGTCGTCGATCGCCACCACCCGGTCGCCCGCCTCGATCCCCGCCACGGCCGCCGGCATCTCCGGCTGAACTCTACCCACCCGCGCCGGGAAGATGATCAAGGCGCCACGCGTCGCGATCTCCCCTGGCGGGACCGTCTTACCCGTGGCCGGTGGGGTGGGGGGATCGACCACCAGGCGGATTTCTTCACCGTGGCGGCGGACGACCACGGTCACCGGGTCGGTGGGGTGGGTCATGTAGTGGTCGGATACCGCCGCCCAGGTGGTCAACGCCTCACCGTCCATGGCGACAACCTCGTCCCCCGCCTCGATCCCAGCCAGGGCCGAGGGTGAGCCGGGGACAACCTCACCGATCAGAGGCCGTAGGGTGGGCACACCGGCCATGAAGACCGCCGCGAAGAGGAGGATCGGCGCCAACAGGTTCGCCGCCGGCCCGGCCACCGCCACCGCCGCCCGTTTCCACGGCGGCTGGGCGAGGAAGGCGCGCGCCTGCTCGGCTGCGTCGACCTCCGCGTCGGGGGTGTCGCCGAGCATTTTCACGTAGCCGCCGAGGGGGATGGCGGCGATCCGGAAGTCGGTCTCACCGATCCGCCGCTCGTATAGCGCCGGGCCGAAGCCGATGGAGAACCGCTCGACCCGGATCCCGAGCCGGCGTGCCACCACGAAGTGGCCCAGCTCGTGAATGAAGACCAGCAGGGTAAGGGTGGCGACGGCGGCGATGAGGCTCAACATGATGTCCGGCAGTCTACCTGTGGTGGCGATCACTGGGCAGCAGGGGGTCGGTAGATGTCTCGGTTAGGAATCGGCCACGGAAAGACACGGGAGAGATGGCCCGACCCTATTGCCTCGTCCTGCTCCCGAGGCATCGTGGCGATCGGCACGCCGGTCCGAGTGATCCATCCCTTTCGTGTCTTTCCGTGGATTCCGTGGCTAATGTCCTGTTGTCGGTTCCCTGGCTAATCTCCACCCATGACCCTCCTCGCCCTCGACCTCGGGACCACACGGATCAAGGGGGCGATCGCGGATGAGGCGGGCCGGCTGGAGAAGATCGCCGCGGTGGAGGCGCCGCCCCTCACGAAGGCGGGGAGCTCGGTGACCGGTGACCCATTCGCCTACGTGGCGGCGACGATGGGGCTCATGGGGTCGCTCTCGGCCGGCCGGCCGTCGCCCTCGTCCCTCGCCATCGCCGGCCAGCGTTCCTCCTTTCTTCTCTGGGAGCGGGCCACCGGCGCACCGGTGACGCCGCTGATCTCCTGGCAGGACCGATCCGCCGCTGCCTGGTGCGATGGACACCGCGACCTCGCCGCCGAGGTCACCACCGCCACCGGCCTGCCGCTGTCGCCCCACTATGCCGGCCCCAAGCTCGCCGCCCTCCTGGAGCGGGAGCCTCGTCTGCGGCGACGCCTCGCCACCGGGAAGCTGGCCTTCGGGACCCTGGAGACCCTGCTCGTGCGGATCCTCTCGGGCGGTCGCCTCCACCGCACCGACCTCACCCAGGCGAGCCGGACCCTCCTCGCGGACCTCACCACCGGCGGTTGGAGCCCCTCGCTGCTCGACGCATTCCAGATCCCCGCCGCCTGCCTCCCGGAGATCGGCCCTACCGCCGGCATCGAGCTCGACCTGGCGCCGGGCCTCCGCCTCGCCGCCTCGATCGCCGATCAGCCCGCCGCCTGCCTGGCGCTGCTTGGCGACGACGAGACGGCGACGGTGGTCAACCTCGGTACCGGCGGCTTTTGTCTCCACCCCACCGGGACCACGCCGCTCCGCCTCCCCGGCTATCTCACCACGCCGCTTGTCGCCGAGCCGGAGCGCACCCGCTTCGCCGTCGAGGGGACGATCAACGGCGCCGGTGCCGCTCTCGACCGGTACGGCAGTCCGCCCACCGACCTCCCCGAGACGGACCCGGCGCCCGACGCCTTCTGCCTGCCGGACCTGGCGGGGATCGGTGCCCCCCACTGGCGGCCCGACCTCTCCTTCACCCTGTCGCCCGCCGCCGAGGCGCTGGACGCGGCCGGCCGGCGCCGGGTCGTCCTCGAAGGGCTCCTCTTCCGTGTCGCCGAGATCGTCGACGCCATCGCCCCGGCGGCCGGGCCGGTGGTAGTGGGAGGCGGCGCCACCCGCGACTCGGCGGTGGCCGTCGGTCTCGCCGCGCTCCTTGGCCGGCCGATGGCGGTGGCCAGCGAGGCGGAGGCGACCCTCACCGGTGTCGCCCGCCTCGCCGCGCCAACGCCTTCGCCGCCGCCCGCCACCCGCTCCGTCGCCCCGGACGCGGCCGGCGCCTACTTACCGGAGAAGTACCGCCGCTGGCGCGACTGGCTCACCGGGCTCCTCGGGTGAGGGTCTTTTTTTCGCCTGGGGGCGAAAAAAAGAATGGATGAACCCCCCACGTTGTTGGTGTCTCCTTGTATTTGGCTATTATGCCAAATAGGAAAACAAACGTGGAGTCCCTCATGGATCAGAAGGAGCAGGCACGGTACGCGGCGCGGGCGAAGGTGGTGAAGGCGCTCGCTCACCCGACACGGCTGTTCATCGTCGATCGCCTGGCGCGCGGCGAGGAGTGCGTCTGCAAGCTCACCGAGCTCGTGGGCGCGGACATCTCCACCGTCTCCAAGCACCTCTCAGTCCTGAAGAATGCCGGGATCGTGGCGGACGAGCGACGCGGCACTCAGGTCTTCTACTCGTTGAAGGCACCGTGCGTCCTCTCCTTTCTCGGCTGTATCGAGGCGGTGGTGGCGGACGAGGCGAAGGCGCAGCTCGCCTGCCTGCGGTGAGTTCGTTTCGGACGAATGTTGGTAATTCAGCCAAATAGGAAAATAGCGGAGGCGCGGTGATGGAGTGGCGCAAGGAGTGGCGGCCGTTGGCGTGGATCGTGGGCGGCTTTCTCGTCTGTTACTTCCTGCCGGTGGGGTGGGGGCGGTTCGACCGGGCGGTGGTGGAGTCCCTCGCCCTGGTGCGCTGGTACGCACGCGAGCACGTCCTCCTCTGCCTCGTCCCGGCCTTCTTCATCGCCGGCGCCATCGCCGCCTTCCTGAGCCAGGACGCGGTGATGCGCTACCTCGGGGCGGGGGCGAAGAAGGTGGTCGCCTACGGCGTCGCCTCGGTCTCCGGCTCGATCCTCGCGGTCTGCTCGTGCACGGTCCTGCCGCTCTTCGCGGGGATCTATCGCATGGGTGCCGGTCTCGGGCCGGCCACCGCTTTCCTCTATTCCGGGCCGGCGATCAATATCCTCGCCATCGTCCTCACCGCCCGCGTCCTTGGCGTCCAGCTCGGCATCGCCCGGGCGGTGGGGGCGGTAATCTTTTCGGTGGTCGTGGGGCTGTGCATGGAGCTCCTCTTCCGCAAGGAGGAGGGGGCGCGCATCGCCCTCCATCAGCAGCGTGCCCCAGGCGCTCCGGCCCGCCCCCTGTGGCAGACGGCGCTGCTGTTCGCCGCGATGGTGGGGGTCCTGGTCTCCGCGACCTGGGGCAAGCCGGCAACGCCTACGGGGGCGTGGGCGGTGGTCTATGCCCACAAGTGGCACCTCACCGCCCTCTTCGGCGCCGGACTGGCGGTGGGGCTGGTGTGCTGGCTGAAGCTCTCGGCGTGGCAGATGGGCGTGGTGGCGGCGGTGGTCGCGGCGGCGGCGCGGCTCGCGCCGGGTCCCCCCATCGTCCCGTACGTCGTCGCTCCGCCCGTCCTCTCGGCGATCACCGCCGTGGACCCGGGGGCGGGGCGCGACGCGTCCACCGCCTCCCGGGGGTTCCACAAGC
>CAZRGD010000169.1:0-5916 GCA_964599505.1 uncultured Nitrospirota bacterium
AAGACGGCATACGAGCTGCTCCGTGGTCTCCTGGGCTCGGAAATGTGTATAAGAGCCAGGGTAATCACCTCCCTTCATGAAGGCCGGCCCGCAGGGCCGTCCACCCCCTCATCCCCCATCCCTCACCCCTCACCCCCCTTTTCTCTCGTACCCCGCCGCTGACCCACTCCCGATGTCTCACCCCGACCCCCGCTGCCAGCGCAGCCTCATCGCCAGCGAGCTGGCCAGCCGCTCCGCCCACCGCCTCCACGGCCACCTGCACACCATCCTCGGCTTTGCCGAGCTCCTCGCCGACGACGGGGAGGAGAGCGGCCCCCTGCTCCTGGAGGCGGCGCGCCGCCTGCGGGCACGTCTCGACGCCCTCCTCCACCTCCACGACCGGTGTCACCGGCCGTGGAGCGGGCGCGGCTGCACGATGGATTCCCTCATCGACGACCTCGCCCTGCCCGCCGCCGGCGAGATCGACAACCGCCTGGAGCCCCACCTCCGGCTCGCCCTCGATCCGCGTGGCCTGCGGGCCCTCCTGGCGGAGCTCGGGGCACTGGCCGCCCCCACCCCGGTGGTCACCGCCGGAGACGCCTCGGCGGTGGAGATCGACACCTCGCTGGCCGCGGAGGTCATCGGCGACAGCGACGGCACCGTCGCCGTCGCGGTCATTGAAGCCCTCGCCGCCGACCTCGGCGGCACCCTCTCTCTCACCGACGCCGCCAACGGACGGCGTCGCCTCACCGTCCGCCTGCCCCTCGAAGGGGGGAGGGCGGATTGATCCGAACGTATCGGGAGGCGAACCGCCTCCCACCCTCAATCCAGGCTGTGATGATCACGCCCTCCCGACGGCGCCCTTCGCCTGCGGTGCCCATGGCACCCGCACGGACGAGGCGCTGCCCACCCGCAGGGTGGCGCCGGGCGACGGGCGTCGCAGCCCCCTAGGAGTCCCATGTCTCGCAAGATGCTGATCAACGCCACCGAAGGGGTGGAGAGCCGCGTGGCGATCCTCGACGACGGTGTCCTCGACGGTCTGCACATCGAGTTTCTCGGTCGCGCCAAGCGCAAGGGGAACATCTACCGCGGCACCGTCGTCCAGGTGGAGCCGTCGTTGCAGGCCGCCTTCGTGGAGTACGGCGAGGATCGCCACGGCTTCCTCTCCCTCTCCGAGGTGAACTTCAACCTCTTCAAGCCGAAGAAGGGGAGGCGGCGAATCGAGGAGATCCTCCACCGCGGCACCCCGATGCTGGTGCAGGTAATCCGCGACGCCCGTGGCCAGAAGGGGGCGGCACTCTCCACCTTCGTGTCGCTGGCCGGCCGCTACCTCGTCTACATGCCCAAATGCGACGGAGGCGGCATCTCGCGCAAGATCGAGGGGGAGGAGCGGCAGAAGCTCAAGGCCTTCTTCGACGCCCTGGAAAAGGACGAGGGTGACATCCCGGGCCTCATCATTCGTACCGCCGGCGTCGGGCGCACCACCGACGAGCTGAAACGCGATTACGACTATCTGAAGGGGTTGTGGGCACGCATCGAGGAGGTCCGCGACCAGGGCGACAAGCCCGGCCTCGTCTACCAGGAGCTCGACCTGGTGATGCGCACCGTGCGCGACTACTTCACCCCGGACATCGACGAGGTCCTGGTGGACGACGAGGCGGTGGCCGAGCAGATCCGCGACTTCCTCCGCCGCACCGCCCCGGAGGCGGTAAATCGGGTCAAGCTCCACCGCGAGAAGCGACCGATCTTCTCCCGCTACCAGACCGAGGAGCAGATCGCCACCATCTACCAGCGCCAGGTCCCACTCCCCTCGGGGGGCTCCATTGTCATCGACCCCACCGAGGCGCTGGTGGCGATCGACGTCAACTCGGGGAAGGCGAATCAATCCGGCAACCCGGAGAAGACGTCACTCAACTCCAACCTCGAGGCGGCGGTGGAGATCGCCCGGCAGCTCCGCCTGCGCGATCTCGGCGGCCTGGTGGTGTGCGACTTCATCGACATGCGCGAGGCGAAGAACCGCCACCGGGTCGAGGAGGTCCTGAAGCAGGCGATGAAGGGCGACAAGGCGCGCTTCGACGTCGGCAAGATCTCCACCAAGTTCGGCCTCCTGGAGCTCTCCCGCCAGCGGGTGAAGGCGTCGCTCCTGGAGGGATCGCACGAGATGTGCCCGGTGTGTGACGGCATCGGCCGGGTGCAATCGACCGCCTCGGCGGCCACCGGCTTTCTCCGTTCCCTGCAGGCGACCGCCGCCAACCCGGACGTGGCCACCATCCACCTGACGGTGGCCACGGCGGTGGCCAGCTACATCCTCAACCAGCATCGCGACGCCCTCATCGAGCTCGAACGGCGGCGCGGCCTGGAGATCGTCGTCGACGCCGACCCCCTCCTCCTCTCCCACCAGTCGAGGATTGAAGTTGCCAAGGTTGAGAAGGGATCGAGCCAGCCGGTGCAGGAAGTTGCCACCGCCCTCGACGTGGTCGTCCCCGAGACCACCACGTCGGTGAAATCCGAGAGCGCGCCTGAGGTCGCCAAAGAGGGCGACGGCACCGCAGAGGCGGCCGCCGAGTCCGAGGGGCAGGGGAACGGCCGCAAGCGGCGGCGCCGCCGCCGGAGGCGCGGTGGGCGCGGACGCGGCGGGGCCACCGTCGCCGCGGATGCCCAGGAGACCCCCGAGGGAACCACCCCCACGGAGGAGGCGACCACTCCCGCAGCGGATGCAGCCCCCGCGGCCGAGCCGGTGGTGACCGCCGGCGACGGCGGATCCGCCGAAGCGCCCAAGAAGCGGCGCCGCCGTCGCCGCCGGAGGCGGTCGGGCGCCACCGAGGTGACCGCCGAGGCCACCGCCGAGTCGACCGAGGAGCCGGCCGCGGAGGCTACCGAGGCCCCGGCCCCGACGGTGCAGAGGGAGGTGGAACCGGTCGTCGAGCTTGCCGTGCCTGCCGAGGCGGCCACGGAGGCGGCGCCGAAGAAGAAGCGTGCGACGCGCAAGAGGGCGACCGCGAAGGCGGTCACCGAGGGCGAAGCAGCCACTGCCGAGGTCGCGACAGAGCCTGCCGAGACGACCCTGGCGGAGGCACCGCCGAAGAAGAAGCGTGCGACACGCAAAAAGGCGGCCGCGAAGAAGGCGACCGAGGGCGAGGCGGCGGTCGCGGAGGCAGCGCCGAAGAAGAAGCGCGCGGCGCGCAAGAAGGTGGCCGCGAAGGCGGCGACCGAGGGCGAGGCGGCGAACGCAGAGGCAGCGCCGAAGAAGAAGCGTGCGACGCGCAAAAAGGCGGCCGCAAAGACGGCAACCGAGGGTGAGAAGGCGGCCGCGGAGGCACCGCCGAAGAAGAAGCGTGCGACGCGCAAAAAGGCGGCGGCAAAGACGGCAACCGAGGGTGAGAAGGCGGCCGCGGAGGCGGCACCGAAGAAGAAGCGCGCGACACGCAAGCGGGCGGCCAAAAAGCCGACCACCGAAGGCGAGGCCGTCCCCGAAGTGCCCACGGAAGAGGGGTAGGAGGGGGCCGTGCCCCCGATCGGTATGGCACGATTTGCGGAGCGCCGGATCGCGGGCGTGGCCCGCTCCTACTCCTCGCTTCCCGCGTAAACGGCGCGGTAGGTCTCTTTCACCTGCGGCCAGAAGGGGGGCGAGGCGATCTCGCCCTCCACCACGTCGGTCGCTGTGGTGGCCTCCGGCGCCTCGCCGGTGGCGGGCATCCAGCCGTCGCCCGGCTGTGGGCGGGCGACGACCTTTGGGGCGCCGTCGCCGATCCGAGCGAAGGGTGGGATGTAGCCGGGCGCCGGAGGGTGCGGCAGGAGGCCGGCGCCGCTGGCGACCATCGGGCTTGGCGCGTTCAAACTGGAGGTGGGGTGGCGCGGCATGGCAGGGGTGGCGGCCGGCGGCGCGGCAACCGGCTGCGTGGCGGCAACCGGGGCCGTCGTTGCGACCGGCGGCTCGGGCGCCGCCTCACAGGTCACCTCGCCGCTCGCCATCGCAGGGTGGTCGATCACCTCCAGGTGGCGGATCCGCGCGTGCCGTTCGCCACAGACCGTCGCGGCGCGATCGCGCAGGAGGGTCTCGGTGGCGGCCCGTGGTGCGAAGGTCGCCCCGCGGACCATCACGTGGTACCGACCCGGTGCGATCTCCGCGACGGTGTGCGACTGCTCCACCGGCACCTCCGCAAGACGCGGCTCCGGCAGGGTGGTGCAGGCGGTGGCGACGACAAAAAGGACGGCGACGAACAGTCGGTGCATGGGGCTCTCCTTCCCCATTCCATCGGCGCGCCGCCCCGCGCGGGTGAGACGAGCGCAGTGGCCCCCGCGGAGCCGCGAAGAGTCGTCTCGACCACGACCGGTGGGAAGGTGTCCGAGATCGTCGGGGTCGTGGGCGGTCGGGCCAGAACCCCGCGTCGCCCGGAAGGCGAAGATTCACCACAGAGGTCGCGGAGGGCGCAGAGGGCCGGTCCCGGTCCACCGGCGCCGGCCGCACGGCGCGGAAAATCTCGCCTGTGAAGGTCATGGAGGGTTGGGGGCCCGATTCTTCATGGCCTTCATGCTCTTCATGGTGAAAAGCGGTGTCGGGGATGGAGCCGGTCGCGGCCACGCGGTTCGCGCCACCCAAGCGGCAAGCCAGTGCCCCTCTGCGCCCCCTGTGCCCTCTGTGGTGAAAATCTGATGCGTGGGGGATGCGGGCCTGCTCGGCTCCGTGGGGTTCGCGATGGGGGGGGCGGCAACCCTCCGCTGGCCCCTCGCCCCCCAACGCCCCCCGCGTCCCCCGTGGTCAAACCTGGGGAGCCGACGATGATGGGAAAGAGTCGGGGCATGGCTCCTCCTCCCAATCCCGGTCGCGATCCCGATTTCGATGGTGGAGCCCGGAAGCCCCCACCTTCCGTGCCCTTCCGTGGATTCCGTGGCCAATTCCCTGCCGGGTGGCAAGAAATCCGGCGGAGAGCTGGCTTGCAAACCCGGCGGTGGCTTACTCGGCAGCGGCGGTCGTTCCGGTGAACCGCTCTCGGACCCCGCTCCAGAATGCGCCGTGGCCGTCGCTCTCCCCTGCCGGGGGAGACGGCGCCGCTGCCACGGGTGGCTCGGCGACTGCTGCCGGCGCCACCTCCTCCACCTCCACGACCGGCGGCGGGGTCATGGTGTGCCACTCCACCGCCTGATCACCGCCAGTCATCGTCGCCGGCAGGCTCTCATCCGGCAGGGGGGGCGATGGGCGGGTGAAGGCCGGTTGCGGAAGGGGACGTGGCCGGTCGTGGCGCAGGGCCTCGCCGCTCGCCACCAGGGGCTGCGGCGTGGGAGGCGCCGCCGTCGGGAGTTGCGTGGTCTCCACGGGTTGGGCTGCGGCCGGCGGTGCCGCGGCGAGGGCGGATGACTCCTGGCCCAGAGTTTCGTCGACCCGGTCAGCGAGGCTCCCCTTCCGAGGGGTCGCGGGAGCCGGGCGGCTTGCGGCCGCGTCCTCCTCGACCGCCGGGAACGCCTCGACCACCAAATCACCACCCTTGGTCTTGGCCTTGGTCTTGGCTGCGAGTGGAGGCCCTGCGGGGGCGGCGGGGAGAGCCGCAACGGGTGGGGCGGAGACGACCGCGATGGATGGCTGGCTCGGTAGTTCGGTCTCCACCGTGGTGGGGATCTGGGTGATCGGGGAGGACGACGGTGTCACCGGCGGGATGTGGCGGATGATCAACCCGGACGCGGGGGTGGAGACCGGTGTTGCCTTGGGGACGATGGCCGGCTCGGTCGGCGCCGCGCCGTTACGGTGGAGCCAGGAGAGGAGGTGGTGCCAGCGCGACGGCGCCTCCGGCGGCGGAGTCGCGTTGTTCGCCGTCACCGCCGCATCGGTCGAGACCGTGGCCACGGTGGAGCCGGGCCACGGCGCCTCCGGGTCGAGGGCGGAGACCCGTGTGGGGTGCGACGGCTCCGCGGCGGCGCCGCCGTCGCCGGTGGTCGTGGGAG
>CAZRGD010000170.1:0-5905 GCA_964599505.1 uncultured Nitrospirota bacterium
GCATAAGTCCGACAGACTCCTAGGGGTCGCGGCGCTCGACACCTTCCGCGAGGTAACCACCGAGCGCGGCAACAGGGTAGTGGGCCTCACCCATTTCGACGCCGATGCGCTCACCGGCCTCGCCATCGCCCCCCCCGATGGCGGGGCTGAACGACCTACCCGCCCGCGGGCCGGGTAAAGGGGGCGATCGTCGGCTCGACCAGCCCCTTGAAGTCGGCGAAGTCCATCTTGAAGGCGACCTGGTGGGAGCCGGCGTTGAAACAGATCTTGTCGTCCTCCGCCAGGGTGGGGGAGATCACCACCTGCATGGTGAAGAGGTTGCCAAGGGGCGGCATGGCGCCGAGCTCGCAGTCGGGGAAGCGGCTGCGGAACTCCTTTTCATCCGCCAGGCGGACGACACTGGCGCCGAGGACGGTGGCGAGGGCGTCGAGGTCGACTCGCTCGGTGGCCGGCAGGACCGCCATCACCTCACGGCCGTCGGCGTCGACGATCACCGTCTTCGCCCACAGGTGGCCGGCGATGTGGGTGGCGGCGGCAAGCTCCTGGGCGGTGTAGGCGGGGGAGTGGTGCAGGGTGAGATAGCGGATCTGCTTCTCGTCAAGGAACGCCTTGAGCTTCTTGGACAGCGGCATGACACACCTCCTTGGGTGGGGTAGGGGATACCCCTAAAGATAGCGCACCCTCGGGGTGCGGGCGGGTGTATCGGGCAGGAGACGAGGTGAGGTGGAGAGGCAGAGCCGGAGCAGGGGCGTCGCGAAGAGGTGCGGAATCCTCCAATGCCGGCCGCCCCGTGGTAGGCGCAGGCCATGTCCGCGACAGGCGCATGCCGTGGCCGCCCTGTGGGGTCCGAGCCGGATCGAAGGCCGCGACCCTACGCCCTCACCGATCGGGGGCATGGCCCCCTCCTACCGGAGTCGTCGAGGGACCGCGGCTCTCTCCTGTTACCCCTCCTCCGGCAGGACCTCACGGAGTTGGTGGACAACCACCGTGTAGCGCAAGACGTGCGCCCCCTCTTCCAGGGCGCCGAGCCAATCGCGGTAGGCGATCACCGGCTCGGCACGGTCGGCAAAGAAGCGCTTCACCGCCGCGGCGACGCTCTCGCCGCGGCGGCGGCCGGTGAGGAGGTGGCGGGTGAGCTGGTAGCGGAGGGTGTCGACCTCCTCCAGGAGGTCCGCCTTGGCGCGGTCCTCCCAGTCATCTCGCGGCTTCAGCCGCCCCAGGCGGCCGGCGAGGGTGTCCAGCGCCAGGCGCTCCGCCACCCCCTCCAGGGCCTCGCCGATGGCGCCAAAGGGGAGATGGTGGGTGCGGTGGAGGTCGAGGACCTCGAGGATCCCGGCCAGGGCCGGGAGGCGCGCCGCATGGCGCGCCAGGGTCGCCGGCACCCCCGCGTGGCGCAGCTCGACGATCCGCCCCTCGTACCGCCGCCCCTTGAGCCCCGCCTCGAAGGCGCGCACCTGCCGCCGCACCTCACCGATGGAGGTGAGCTTCGGCCGGGCCTCGGGGGAGAGGTTGAGGAGCCGTCGGGTGAGCTCGGCCAGGAGCGCCTCCTGGCGCAGGAGGAGGTCGTACTGCACCTGCGCCTCGATCCGGTTGTCGAGGTTGGCGATCCAGGTGCGGGTGGCGTCGGCTCCGCAGATCGCCTCGGCAAAGAGGTAGGCGTGGGCGATCTCCCACGGCGCGCAGCCGCTCTCCCGCTCGGTCTCGGAGAAGAAGCAGACCCCCGCCTGGTTGACGATCCGGTTGGCGACCACGGTGGCGATGATCTCCCGCCGGAGCGGGTGGCCGGCGAGGTGCCGCCGGAAGCGGCGCGCCACGCTCTCCGGGAAGTACCCCTCCAGGTACGGCCCGATCCCCGCCGCGTCCACCAGGGGCGAGTCGGTCAGCAGCCCCTCCAGGCGCATCTTCTCGTAGCCGAGCAGGACGCAGAGGGTGGGGCGCACCAGCCGCCCCTGCGCCGCTACCCGCTCGGCCAGCGCCTCGCCGGTGGGGACCGCCTCCTCCGCTGCCGGCAGGAAGCCCTCGGCGACCCTGGCGTCGATGAGGCGAAAGAAGGGGGCCGGGTGGTCCTGGGAGCGGAGCTCGTCGAGGGTGACGCACGCCGACTGCGCCTCGTTGTCCGCCAGGCAGAGGGCGGAGACCTCGTCGGTGGCACGCTTCAGCAGCCGATCCCGCGCCGCCCGCCCGGAGAGCTTGCCCTTCTCGACGAGGTGCTGGCAGAGCAGCTTGAGGTTCACCTCGTGGTCCGACATATCCACCCCGGCGGAGTTGTCGAGGGCGTCGGTGTTGATCCGCCCGCCGGTCGCCGCGTATTCCAGCCTGCCGAGCTGGGTGGCGCCGAGGTTGCCCCCCTCGCCCACCACCCGCGCGCGCACCGCCCCGCCGTCGACCCGCACCCGGTCGTTCGCCTTGTCGCCCACGTCCACGTGCCGCTCGCTCGACGCCTTGATGTAGGTGCCGATGCCGCCGTTGTAGAGCAGGTCGACCGGGGCGGTGAGGAGCAGGCGGATCAGCTCCTCGCCGGAGACCTGCTTCTTGCGGATGGCGAGCCGCTTGCGCACCGAGGCGGCCAGGTCGATCCGCTTCGACTCGCGCTCGAAGACGCCGCCGCCGGCGCTGATCTTGCTCCGGTCGTAGTCCGCCCAGGTGGAGCGCGGGCGGCGGAAGAGGCGCTGGCGCTCCGCAAAGCTCACCTTCGGGTCCGGGTTGGGGTCGAGGAAGATGTGGCGGTGGTTGAAGGCGCCGATGAGGCGAATGTGGCGCGAGCGGAGCATGCCGTTGCCGAAGACGTCGCCGGCCATGTCGCCGATGCCGACGACGGTGAAATCTTCCGCTTGGATGTCCACGTCGAGCTCGCGGAAGTGGCGACGGATGCACGCCCAGGCGCCGCGGGCGGTGATCCCCTCGACCTTGTGGTCGTAGCCGGCCGCGCCGCCGGAGGCGAAGGCGTCGCCGAGCCAGAACCCCATCGCCTCCGCCACCTCGTTGGCCGCGTCGGAGAGGTGCGCCGTCCCCTTGTCCGCCGCCACCACCAGGTAGGGGTCGTCGCCGTCCTCGACCACCGTGTGGTCCGGGTGGACCACCTGACCGACGACGACATTGTCGGTCACCGATAACAGTGCCCCGATGTAGGCCTGGTACTGGGCGCGGACGTGGGCGGCGCGTGCCTCCGGCTCCGCCTCCATCCGGCGGAGGCAGAAGCCGCCCTTCGACCCCACCGGCACGATGACGCTGTTCTTCACCGTCTGCGCCTTCATCAGGCCGAGGATCTCGGTGCGGAAGTCGTCGGGCCGGTCCGAGTGGCGAAGCCCGCCGCGCGCCACCGGCCCGCCGCGCAGGTGGCAGCCGTCGAGCTCGGCGCCGTGGACGTAGATCTCCCGCCACGGTCGCGGCTCGGGCATCCGCTCCACCCGCGCGCAGTCGATCTTGATCGCCACCACCTCGGTGCCGGGCTGGAAGTAGTTGGTGCGCACCGTCGCCGCCACCACGTTCGCCAGGCCGCGGAGGATCTCGTCGTCGGAGAGGTGGGTGACCGCGGCGAGCTCGCGGTTGAAGCGGCGTCGCGCCGCCGTCACCACCGGCGCCCGTCCCGCCTCGGCCCGCGGATCGAAGCGGGCGACGAACAGGGCCACCAGGGCGGCCACCGCCCCCGGGTAGGCGAGCAGGGTCCGCACCACCCCGCTCTCCATGAGGGTCGGAGTCACCTGCAAGAGGTAGCCGCGCAGGGTGCGCACCAGCCGGACCTGCGCCGGCGACAGCCCCGCGAGGAGGATCAGGGCGTTGGTCGGGTCGTCCTGCATGTGGCCGGTGAGGGCCCAGCCCAGGGCCGCACAGAGGTCGCCACAGCGACCGCGCACCGCCGCCGCGTCGCCTCCCAGGTGGACCACGTGGACCGTGTAGTCGCCGCCGGCGAGCTGCGCCTGGGTCTCGTCCTCCACCACCAGGCCGAGGTGGCGCAGGGTCGGGATGAGGGCCATCAGCGGCAGGGGGCGGTCGGCGAGGATGCGGAGCTGGAGCGCCCCGCCGTCGCCGCTCGTGCAGTACGGCACCACTCCCTCCGCCTCGCCGAGCTGCTCCAGGCGGGCGATGTCCTCCGCCGCCACCGCCGGCATGCTCACCTCGCGGTAGAGGGCGGGGAAGTGCGGCCCGTAGCGGTGGAGGAGGACGAAGGCGGGATGCTCACCGTGGCGTTCGATCAAGTGGGCGAGCAGCCGCGCCTCCCAAGTGGTCAGGGCGGTGCGGATCGCGTCGCGCAAGGCCACCGCCGACGGCGGTTGCGCACCGTCGGCCACCGCAAGATAGAAGACCACCACCGCCACCGCGTCACCGAGAGTTACCGCCTCATCGAGGACCGGACTACCAAAGGCATCACCCACCACCGCCGCCAGGGTGCGCACCACCTCCTCGCCGTAGCCCACCCGGGGCAGTCCGACGGTCACCGCCCAGTAGGCGCCGCCACGTCCCTCGCGATAGCCGACGGAGAGCCCCTCGTCGCCCTCGATCGAGAGGATCTCGTCGAAACGCGCCACCAGCTCCGCCACCGGCGCATAGAGAAGCTCACGCTTTGGCAAGAGGTTGAAGAGGGTGGTGACCTCACGTCGCTGGTAGTGGCCACCCTCCCGGCCGCGCCTCTCCAGCAGGATCGCCAGCTTGTCCCGCAGGAGGGGCAGGGTGCTGGAGGGGGCGAGCATGCCGCCGCGCGACAGGCGACCGACGACACAGTGGCGGCAGACGCTCCCGTCCGCCTCCACCGTCTCGAAGAGGAAGGTCTCCGCCGGCTCGACGTGGTGGCGGATGGAGGCACCGGCGGGGCTGAAGTCGACCTCCACCGCCCCCCCCTCGGCGGCCACCGACACCGCCAGCTCATCGCGCAGGCCGGGGATCAGGCGGTCGAGGAGACGGTGGTCGCGGCACATACCCAGGGCTGCACCGCGCACGGTTGCGAAGGGGCCGGAGGGGGCGGCAGCGCGGTACCGGTTGTAGCCAAGAAAGATCAGGTGGCCGTCCGCGAGCCAGCGGCAGAAGGCGGCCGCCTCCTCGAAGGATATAAAGGGGGACGCCACGCGCCCCCCTTGCCACCCGGCACGTGTCCGGGTGGCTTCACCCCCCGTGGATGGTGGGCTGGCGCCCTCCATCAGACCGTGTGGCGCGTCCCGCTCCACACGGTCTTTGGAACGCGCCTCCAGGGACTCGGCCACGTGGCCAAGGCGGTCCTGAAAACGGGGGAAGTCGGTAATCGACACCATCAGGCCGCGCAGGAGCCACGCCAGGGCGGTGCGCAGGCGGGCCAGACGGCGCGGGTCGACGATCTTTTCGATCTGCAGATAGATCAGGTGCTCGGCGCCGTCGAGCCCCTCCAGGGTCGGGTGGAGGGAGAGGAAGATGCGGATCCCCTCCTTGCGCAGGAAGTTGCGCACCCCCTCGAAGATAAACGGCGAGTCCATGCAACGGACCATCACCGTGGTGGTATCGACGGTGAGGCAGAAGGGACCGGTACACCGCTCCAGGTTGCCCACCACCAAATCCCATCCCTGCGGCAGGATGCGGGCGACCTCCGCCTCGGGTGACTCGCGCCCGAGGAGATCGACCACCGTGCGGGTCACCACCACCCACTGCTCCACGGTCAGCTCGGCGGCCGAGGCCGACGCCGACGCCATCAGCCGCTCCGCCACCGCCGCCAGCCGCGGCTGCTCTCGCTTCGGGAAGTGCTCTGCGAGCCACAGATGGACCTCCTCCACCGGGACAGTGGTGGCGGCGTGCGACGGTGCGGTGCGGGGGGCCATGGGCAGCTCCGGACGGAGAGGGATGGGCAGGGGGCGCGCCCCCTCTATCTACGCGCAACCGAGCGGCGAGCAAAGGGCCGAGATCCGCAGGTTTTGGGGTCAAGTCTTTCATTGCCACATTTCTT
>CAZRGD010000171.1:0-5890 GCA_964599505.1 uncultured Nitrospirota bacterium
GGGGTCGCTTGCTGTGACGGGACGCAGTTGTCCGCTGTCCGCTGAAAGCCCGCTCCCCTTCGTGCCCTTCGTGGTTTTGCCCCCCCTTACCCCCTCCTTCGCTCCAGGGTGAGGAGCAGCGCCGGGAGGAGGAAGAGGTCGCCGAGCAGGGCGGTGACCACTGTGACCGTGGCGAGGAGGCCGAAGTAGAAGGATGGGACGAAGCGGGAGAAGAGGAGGGTGCCGAAGCCGATGCCGAGAATTACCGAGGTGTAGACCATGGGGCGCGCCACCGCACGTAGGGCCGGGGCGAGGGCCGCGGCGACCGATGGGGTGGTCTGGCGCTCTTGCTGGAGGTGGTTGAGGAAGTGGATGGTGTCGTCCACCGCCAGACCGAGGGCGACGCTCGCCACCATGGCGGTGGCGGAGTTGAGGGGGATCCGGGCAATCCCCATGAGGCCGAAGGTGCAGGCAAGCGGCACGATGTTCGGGACCATGGAGAGCAGCCCGGTGCGCCACGAGCGGAAGAGGAGGATCATCATCGCGGTCACCGAGACCAGGGCGATCGCCAGGGAGCGAATCTGGGAGCGGACGATGAGGTCGCTGATCTGCATGTAGAAGTGGGCGTAGCCGGTGATCTCTATGTTGAGCTCGGGGAAATCGTGGGCGAGCCGAGCGCGGATCTGTGCGATCTGCACCTTCATTTTCGAGGTGCGCGACTCCCCCTCCTGGAGGGCGATGTGGGCGATGGCCCGATCACCCGAGAGGTAGCGGGCGAGCTCATCGCTGCCCTCTTCCGAGAGCTCGAAGAAGAGGTAGCCCTGGGCGACCGCCGGCCGCGTGTGGTCACCGATGGGCTTGCCGTCGAGCTGGCGGAAGAGGGCGGTGAGGAGGTCGGCGGGGGAGGTGGCGCCGTCGATCCCTTCCACCGTCCTGACCCACTGGCCGAAGCGCGCTAGACGGGCGAGGCGCTCGGGATCGGTGAAGGCGCCCGGGGCGCCGGTGAGGACGATATCGAGGGGGCGGACGCCGCCGAGGTGGTGCTGCAAGAGCGCCGTGTCGGTGCGGATGGCGCTCCCCTTCTTGAAGTAGGTGAGGTCGTTGGTCTCTACCCGGATCTGCGGGATCGCCGCCACCGCCAGGAGGAAGATGGCGAGGGAGGCGACGAGGAGCCACCCCGGCGCGGCGGTGAGACGGTGGGCGAGGGAGAGGGGCCAACCGTCGCGCTGGACCGCGGTCCGTGGTGGGTGGGGGACCGGCAGGAGGTGAAGCGCCGCGGGAAGGGCAATAATGGTGAGACAGAAGGAGAAGAGGACGCCGAGGGCGGAGAAGCGGCCGAAGTCGTCCAGCGCCGGGATCGGTGAGGCGGTGAGGGAGGCGAAGCCGGCGGCGGTGGTGAGCGAGGTCATCAGACAGCCGGGGCCGATGCGCCGCACCGTCTCGCTGATTGCCTTCGTGCGCCCAAGGAGGTGGGCGCGGCTGCGGTAGTGGCTGAAGAGGTGGACCGCATCACTCGCGGCGATGACCATGATCAGCGGCGGGATCATCGAGGAGACGTTGTTCACCGTCCTTCCCGAGAGGAGAAAGATCGCCAGGGCCCAGACGGTGGAGGCGGCGATCGCCGCCATCGGCAGGACCACCCCGAGGGCGGTGCGGAAGAGGAAGAGCAGGGTGGCGGCGGTGAGCGTCAGGGTGATCGGGATGAAGGTCTCCAGGTCGCGCCGCATGAAGCGGTTCATCTCGCTCTCGATCACCGGCTCGCCCGAGAGGTGGGCGCGGTCGCCGAGGGGGGCGAGGACGGCGCGCGCGGCCGCGGTGATCCGGCGGTACGCCTCGGTCTCCCCCGGTGGTGGGTCGAGGGTGGCGAGGACGCCGAGGAGGTGGTGGTCGCGAGAGACGAGGCGGCCGGCATAGACCGGGTCGGCGTCGAGGCGGGCGAGGAGCGCGGTCGCCGCGGCGCCGGTGGGCGGTGGGCCATCCACCGGCGGTGCCAGGCGTAGCGTGTCGGCCGTGCCGCGGACCATGGGGGCGCTGACCAGGGAGTAGACCCGCTCCACCCCCTCGATCTCCTCCAGTCCCGCGACCACCCGCCGCAGCTCCGCCACGGTCGCCGGCGCCAGGGGGTCGTCGCAGTCGATGCCGACTACCAGGACCCGGTCGTTGCCGAAGCGGTCGGCGAAGTCGTGGTAGGCGGTGAGGTCCGGCGAGTCGGGGATGAGGAAGCGGTCGAAGGAGGAGTCGAAGCGCAGGAGCGGCGCGGTGGTGGTGGCCGCAATCGTGAGGAGGATCGCCACGATGACGATCGACCGCGGCCGGGCGGCGACGAAGCGGTCGATGAGGGCGAAGGTACGGTCGAGCATGGCGGGCAACGGCGCGAGGCGGCCGAGGGTACGGGCGGCGCGGGCGGGGCGCCAGCGCTCGGCTTTCAGCCGTCAGCGGTGTTCGGCCGAGATGACGGCGTCGCGCGTGCCGTGGGAAAGTCACCCATCGCGGGGGAAACCTCGCTTGTACTGCGTGGCCGTGTTCGCGGCGGGCTGTTGGGTAGGAGCCGGCTCCTGCCGGCGAACCGCGCCTGCTGGCGCGGCAGGCCCTTCGGGCCTGAATCGCGAGCGGGAGCTCGCTCCTACCTACTTTCCGGCGAGCCCGGTCACGAAGCCGTTTACCGTCTCCTTGGCGTCGCCGAAGACCATCACCGTGTTGTCCATGAGGAAGAGCTCGTTCTCGATGCCGGCGAAGCCCGGGTTCATGGAGCGCTTGAGGACGATGACCTGCTTCGAATGCTCCACGTCGAGGACCGGCATACCGTAGATCGGCGAGCTCGGGTTGTTCTTCGCCGCCGGGTTCACCACGTCGTTGGCGCCGATGACGATGGCCAGGTCGGTCTCCTCGAACTCGTCGTTGATGTCGTCCATGTCAAAGAGCTGCGGGTAGGGGACGTTTGCCTCGGCGAGGAGGACGTTCATGTGGCCCGGCATGCGGCCGGCCACCGGGTGGATGGCGTACTTCACGGTGGCGCCGTTCTTCGCCAGGAGGTCGCCCATCTCGCGCACCGCGTGCTGCGCCTGGGCGGCGGCGAGGCCGTAGCCGGGGACGATGATCACCGACTTGGCCGCCTTGAGCATCGCCACCGCCTCGTCGACGGTGGCGCTCTTCGGCTCCCCCTCGCCGCCGGTCGACGGCGGGACCTCGCCGGGCTCTGCCGCCTCGGTGCCGAAGCCGCCGAAGAGGACGTGGGCGAGCGACCGGTTCATGCCGTCGCACATCACCTTGGTGAGAATGAGTCCGGCGGCGCCTACCAGGGAGCCGACGGTGATCAGGACCGACGAGGAGAGGACCAGGCCGGTCATCGCCACCGCCAGGCCGGAGTAGGAGTTCAGGAGTGAGATCACTACCGGCATGTCCGCGCCGCCGATGGGAATGGTCAGCAGCACCCCGAGGAGCAGCGCGATAATCCCCACGAGGATGAAGAGGGGCCAGGCGCCGGGCGATGTAAGGAGGAGCCCACCGAGGGCGAGGACCGCCACCCCGAGGATGGCGTTGAGGAGGTGTTGCCCCTTGAACAGGGTCGGCGCGCCGCCCACCAACCCCTGGAGCTTGGCGAAGGCGACCATCGAGCCGGAGAAGGTGACCCCGCCGATGAGCAGCGCCAGGACCAGGACGACGACGTGGAAGTGGTCGAAGTTGGGCGACAGCAGCGCGATCTCCGAATACGCCACCAGCCACGAGGCCAGCCCGCCGAAGCCGTTGAAGACCGCGACCATCTGCGGCATGTCGGTCATCTTTACGATCCGCGCCCAGACGATCCCGGCGACGCCGCCGACCACCAGGCCGGCCGCGATCATCCCGTAGCTCACCACCTCGTGGTCGAAGAGGGTGACGACGATCGCCATGAGCATGGCGCCGGCGGAGAGCAGGTTCCCCTTTCGCGCCGTGTCCGGGTGGTTCATGTACTTCAGCCCGAAGATGAACAGGGCCGCGGCGATCATGTAGAAGATATCGATGTAGTTGCTGAACATGTGCCTCTCCGTGGGACGCTAGGGCGAGCAATGGGGGGTGCGGCGGGGGCGATTCGCGATCGCGTCCTACTCCTTCTTGAACATTTGCAGCATCCGGTCGGTGACCGCGTAGCCACCGACGACGTTGATGGTGGCGAAGACCACCGCCAGGAAGCCGAGGATGGTGGAGAGGTTGGTGTGGCCGCGGCCGGCGGAGACGATCGCCCCGAGGATGGTCACCCCGGAGATGGCGTTGGCGCCGGACATGAGCGGCGTATGCAGGATCGGCGGCACCTTGGCGATGGTGTCGAAGCCGACGAAGCAGGCGAGGAGGAAGACGTAGAGGCCGGTCCAGTAGATCGGTTCCATGGGGCGCTCCGGGGTTCGGTGGGTGGACGTCGAAGAGGGGAAAAGTCGGGGCGAAGATGGGATAGGGGGGGCGGGTTGCCGCCGGCCGTGCAGGGCGGGTGTGCTGGGCTACGCCTCGTCCTCGACCGCGGCGCGGACCCGCTCTTGCACGACCTCGCCGCCGTGGGTGATCAGGCAACCCTGGGTGATCTCGTCGTCGAGGTCGAACTTGAAGGCGCCGTCGGCGGTGAGGTGTTTGAGGAGGTTGAGCATGTTGCGCGACCACATCTGGCTGGCGTGCACCGCGACCCGCGACGGCAGGTCGGTGTAGCCGACGATCTGGACGCCGTGGCGCTCCACCTCCTCGCCGGGGACGGTGAGCTCGCAGTTGCCGCCGCGCTCGGCAGCGAGGTCGACGATCACCGAGCCGGGCGCCATTCCCTCCACCATCTCCTCGGTGATGATCTTCGGCGCCGGGCGGCCGAAGATTAGGGCGGTGGTGATGATCACGCTCGCCTGCTTCGCGTGGTCGGCAAGGAGCACTTGCTGCTTCTGCTTGTACGCCTCCGAGACCTCTTTCGCGTAACCACCCTCGGTGGTCGCGTCGATCTCCTCGTCCACCTCCAGGAAGGTGGCGCCGAGCGACAGCGCCTCCTCCTTCGCCGCCTGGCGTACGTCCGAGACCTCCACCACCGCGCCGAGACGGCGGGCGGTGGCGATCGCCTGGAGGCCGGCGACGCCGGCGCCGACGATCAGCACGGTGGCCGGCTGGATCATCCCGGCGGCGGTCATCATCATCGGGAAGAGCTTGGGGTGGCGGTCGGCGGCCATGAGGACCGCCTTGTAGCCCGCCACCGTCGCCTGCGACGAGAGGATGTCCATCGCCTGGGCGAGGGTGGTGCGCGGGATGTACTCGAGGGCAAAGCCGGAGATCCGTCGGGCCTGGTAGCGAGCGAGGAGCTCCGGGCTCTCCAGCGGCTGGAAGAGGGAGACGACCGCCGCCCCTTCGGGGAGGGAATCGACCTCCTCCACGGTGGGGGGCTGGACCTTCAGGAGAAGATCGGCGGAGGCCAGCAGCGCCCCCTTGTCCTCCACGACCTCGGCCCCCGCCTCGCGGTACGCCTCATCGGTGTGCAGGGCGCCATCACCCGCGCCCGCCTCGATGGCCACCTCGACACCGAGCTTGGTGAGCTTCTTCAGCTCCGCGGGGATTACCGCCACCCGCCGTTCATCCGCCGCTATTTCCCTGGGAACCGCAACCTTCATGGTCTCCACCTCTCCTTGAAGTCCGTGCCCCTGCCGGATCGAGGAGCGCGGAAAAGCGCAGAATTGTAACCCGGCGGGGCGTCCTCTCGGCAAGCGGAGGACCGGTGTCCTTAATCGTCGGGTGGGGCCTCGCGCAGAGACGCAGAGGGGGCGCCGGCTTGTCGATTGGGTGGCGCGAACCGCGTGGTCGCGCTGGGCTCTATCTCCGACACCGCTTTCACCATGAAGAGCATGAAGGACATGAAGAATTCGGGATCCCAACCCTTCATGATCTTCATGTCCTGATATGGAGTGACCCTCTG
>CAZRGD010000172.1:0-5851 GCA_964599505.1 uncultured Nitrospirota bacterium
CGGAGCTGCGCGGTGGGGGGGTGGTGGGGGGGGTGGGGGGGGTGGGCGGGGGGGTCGGCGGTGGGGGGGTGTGGGACGCGGGTGGGGGGATGGAGGGGGGGAGCGCGCGCCCCGCGGGCGGGGTCCGGGGCGCGTGGGGGGGGGCGGGCGCGGTGGCCGAGGCGTTGCGGGCCGTGGCCGGGTGCGGTGTGAGCGGCGAGCTCGAAGGGGTGCGGTGGCGCGTGGGCAGTCGCCGCTGGCTCACCGAAGACGGAGTGGTGCTTCCCGACCCCCTCGCCCACCTCCCCGCGGGTCGCTGGGTCTACCTCGCGCGCCGCGAGGCGGTGGTGGCGGCGGTGCGCCTCGCGGAGCACCTGGCGCCGGGAGCGGCGGATGCGGTGGTGGCGCTAGCGACCATGGGCCTCCCCATCACCCTCCTTTCGGGTGATGAGGAGGGGGCGGTGGCGGAGGTGGCCGCGCGCCTACCGGTAGCCGTGGAGCACTGCGGCGCCCTCCTTCCCGACGAGAAGATCGGCGCGGTGGCGGCCCTGGTGGCCGCCGGCCATCGGCCGTTGATGGTGGGGGACGGGATCAACGACGCCCCGGTCCTCGCCGCCGCCCCGGTAGGGGTGGCCATGGGGGGAGGGAGCGATCTGTCGCGCCTCGCCGCCGACGTGGTTGCCCTGGGCGACGACCTGCGTGCCATCCCCCGCCTCCTCGACCTCGGGGGTCGGGTCCACCGGACCCTGATCACCAACCTCCTCTGGGCCTTCGCCTACAACGTCGCCGGCCTCGCCCTGGCGGTGAGCGGCCGCCTGTCACCGGTCTTCGCCGCCTCCGCCATGTTCATCTCGTCGCTGCTGGTGATCGCCAACTCTCTCAGGCTGAACCGGTGGCGGCCGGAAGGGGAGGGTGGGGGTGCGAAATCGTGACCTCGTGCCCCAGATTCCTTACGCGCCCGCTTCCACTAACCGCCAAGCCGCTCGACGACATACCGAGGGCCTCGGCGTTGATGCATGATGGCGAGGATGAGGACTTCATTACCCCTGACGGCGTAAACGACCCGGTAGGGGAAGGTGAAGAGTGGACGATTGCGGAGCCTTCCTCGAAACGGAGGTCCGGATAAAGGAAACTCCAATAGCTGCTGGAATACCCTCTCCAACTCGGCCACGAACGCCTCGCCCAGACCGGGAAGCTGTTCCTCGTACCAAACAGCCGCCTCGTCAAGCTCACACTTGGCCAGTGGGTCAAGCCGTACGCTTGTCACGAAGTCGCTGCCTTATCTCTGCCAGGACTTCGTTCGCTGGAACAGCTTCTACTTCTCCTGCTTCGTGTTGCCGGAGTCGTTGTTCAGCCTCGTCGGCCCACATCGCTTCGATCTCGCGCTCGACCCGCTCTGCGCCCCCCTCCAGACTCTCGATGAGGGTCGTAGCGAGTCTTGCTCGACTCTCTGCGGAAAGGCGAAGCGCCTCTGACCGGAGCTGATTGAGTGTGCGGCTCATGGTGTCCTCAGATTCCGAGTCTATCTCTAAGGTCATCTACAGGGCGAGCCTGGTCCTTGGTGGCGGAGGTGGCCACACGCGTCCCGGTGGCCGTGTACTACCGCGGCTCCCGAGAAGTGCGGTGCGATGGCGGCCGCCACAGGTGGAGATGCGCGGTTTCCTTCCCGGCATGGATACCAAGGTCCCACGGGATGAAGACTGCGTATGAATCATGATTTTTCGATCCCCCACTCCCTAAAAACGGGTCGAAAAATCATTCCCACTCGATCGTCCCCGGCGGCTTCGAGGTGATGTCGTAGGCCACCCGGTTGATGCCCCGGACCTCGTTGATGATCCGGTTGGCGATCCGCGCCAACAGGTCGTGGGGGAGGTCGACCCAGTCGGCGGTCATGCCGTCTTTCGAGTGGACGCAGCGGACCACGCAGGCGTTTTCAAAGGTGCGGGCGTCGCCCATCACCCCCACCGTGTGGACCGGCAAGAGGACCGTGAAGGCCTGCCATATCTGGTCGTAGAGGCCGGCGGCGCGGATCTCCTCCTGCATCAGGGCGTCCGCCTGGCGGAGGACCGTAAGCCGCTCGCGGGTGACCTCGCCGAGGACCCGGATCGCCAGCCCCGGTCCGGGGAAGGGGTGGCGACCGACGATCTCCTCCGGCAGGCCGAGCTCGCGACCGAGCTCGCGGACCTCGTCCTTGAACAGCTCGCGCAGGGGCTCGATGAGCTCGAAGCCGAGCTCTTCCGGCAGGCCGCCGACGTTGTGGTGGCTCTTGATGATCGCCGAGGCGTTGCCGCGCACCGGAACCGACTCGATGACGTCCGGGTAGAGGGTCCCCTGGGCGAGGAAGTCGAAGGGGCCGGCCTCGTCCGCCTCGCGACGGAAGGTGGCGATGAACTCGTGGCCGATGATCTTGCGCTTCTTTTCCGGGTCGGCGACCCCGGCGAGCTGGTCGAGGTTGCGCTCCGCCGCGTCGGCCACCACCAGGGGGATCTTCAGGTAGTCGCGGAAGGCGGTGGCCACCTGCTCTGCCTCGCCGGCGCGCAGGAGGCCGTTGTCGACGAAGATGCAGGTGAGCTGGTCGCCGATGGCGCGGTGCAGCAGGAGCGCCACCACCGACGAGTCGACGCCGCCGGAGAGGGCGCAGAGGACCCGCCGGTCGCCCACCCGGGCGCGGATCGACGCCACCTCCGAGTCGATAAACGAGCTCATGGTCCAGGTGGGATTGCAGCCACAGACGCGGTAGACGAAGTTCTCCAGGAGCGCCGTGCCGTTCACCGTGTGGACCACCTCCGGGTGGAATTGGACCCCGAACCACGGCCGCTCGCGGTGGGCGATGGCCGCCAGGGGGGCGTTGTCGGTGGTGGCGATGGGGTGAAACCCCTCGGGCGGCTGCTCGATGCGGTCGCCGTGGGACATCCACACCCGCTGCGGGGTGGTGAGGCCGGTGAACAGGGGGTCGGGGTGGCGGATGTCGATATCGGCGCGGCCGAACTCGCGCCGCTCGCTCGCCGCCACCTCGCCGCCTAGGGCGTGGACCAGCCACTGCATCCCGTAGCAGATGCCGAGCAGCGGCAGACCGAGCTCCAGGAGCGCCGGGTCCGCCATCGGCGCGTCCTCCTCGTAGACCGAGGCGGGGCCGCCGGAGAGGATGATCCCCGCCGGCGCGAAGGCACGGATGCGCTCGAGGTCCGCGGTGTAGGGCCAGATCTCGCAGTAGACCCGCGCCTCGCGCACGCGGCGGCCGATGAGCTGGGTGGTCTGAGAGCCGAAGTCGAGGACGAGGATGCGGTCGTTGGCCATGGGAGCTCGGTAAGGTTGGAGATGGGGATACAGGGGGGTAAACCGCGGTGGCGCGTGCGTCCCGAAGGCCCCCGAACCTTCCCCCACCTCGACGCCACGACGCGGCACTCTAGGGGCTCGGCGCGGCGGTGGAAAGGTTGCGGGGGATCACGGGGTATCCGCGCCGACAAGATCCATCTCCCGGAGGAGTTGGATCGCCCCTTTTGATCTTGCCTTGCGCCAGTAGCGGGTATCGGCGGTGATGAAGGTCGCTCCCCGCTCGAGGGCTACGGCGTGGTAGAGGGTGTCGAAGAGGTGGTGATGGAGCTCGGTGGCGAGGGCGCAGCCGCGCAGATAGATGTCGAGATCGTCGACCACCGGAAGGTCGAGGGCGTGAAAGAGGGTGGTCGCCTCCTCAGTGAGATCCGGTCGCAGGCGGGCGATGACGGCGGTGACCTCGGCGAGCCAGTGGGGCGGCTGGAGGAGGCTCACCTTGTCCCGCTGGAAGGCGATGAGCAGCGCCATGGCCGGGTCGACGTCCTCCTCTCCATCCGTCTCCGGTAGGATCCACTTCACCGCGACGCTGGCGTCCACTACCAGGGTCTTCAAGGGCGCCCCGCGCGTCGGGCGGTCCGGATCTCCGCCGGCTTCACGGGTTGGACACCGCTGCGAAGGGCGAGAAGACGGTCGATCAAGGCGGCTCGACGCGCCTTCTGTCGTTCCTCCTCGATCGCCTCGGTCATCAAGTGGACGATGATGGCGCTCTTGTTCTGCTTCTCGAAGGTCTCGTTGAACGCCTTTTTGACCGTCTCCGGCACGCTGAAGTTCATCGTCGCCATGGGCCACCTCGTTGCGAAGAATAATGTTTTGTTGAATACTTCAACAAAACATAGCCGTGCTCGGCGTGGGGATCAAGGACAAACAAAAAGGGCGGCCCGGTCGCCCGGGCCGCCCTGTGTCGCACCTTCATGGCGCCGGGATCACGCGCCCGTGGCCGCCTTGTGAAGCTTGATCTCCACCTTGTCCTCCTCCTTCATCGCGGCGTAGTACGCCTTGAGGATCTCGACCACCTCGGGGCGGGAGAACTGGGGCGGGACGTCCTCGCCCTCGGAGAGCATCTTCCGCATCTTGGTGCCGGAGAGGAGCATCCGGTCCTCCTTGCCGTGCGGGCAGGTCTTCATCGACGCCATGCCGTCGCACTTGGTGCAGTAGAAGGTCCAGTCGATCTTCAGGGCCTGGGTCTCCAGGGCGCCCTTGGGGATCTCCTCGAAGATCTTGTGGGCGTCGAACGGCCCGTAGTAGTCGCCGACGCCGGCGTGGTCACGCCCCACCAGCAGGTGCGAGCAGCCGAAGTTCTGGCGGAAGAGGGCGTGCAGGAGCGCCTCGCGCGGACCGGCGTAGCGCATGTCGAGGGGATAGCCCGCCTGGACGTAGGTGTCCTTGACGAAGTAGTTCTCGGTGAGCGAGTTGATCGCGTCGCGGCGCACGTCCGCGGGGATGTCGCCCGGCTTGAGCTTGCCGAGGAGTTGGTGGATCAGGACCCCGTCGGTGATCTCGATGGCGATCTTCGCCAGGTACTCGTGAGAGCGGTGCATCGGGTTGCGGGTCTGGAAGGCCGCGACCGTGTTCCACCCCTTCTCTTCGAAGATGGCGCGGGTCTGGGCCGGGGTCATGTAGATCCCCTCGAACTCGGTGGGGAAGGTGCCCTCGGAGAGGACCTTCACCGGCCCGGCGAGGTTGATCTCCTCCTGCTCCATCACCTTGGCGACCCCGGGGTGCTCCATGTCGGTGGTCTTGAAGACGCACTGGCACTCGTGAGCCTTGTCGATGGCGTACTTCTCCGTGACCTTCATGGTCCCCATGATCTCGCCGCTCTCCTCGTCGACCAGGGCGATCTCCTCGTCGATGGCGATGGAGTCCGCCTTCCCCTGGGTGGTGGAGAGGGTGATCGGGATGGGCCAGAAGAGGCCGTCGGCCATCTGGTAGCTGTCACACACCCCCTGCCAGTCGGCCTGGGTCATGAAGCCGTCGAGCGGGGTGAAGCCGCCGATCCCCATCATGATGAGGTCGCCGGTCTCTCGCGAGGTCATCTTTACCTGGGTGAGACCCTTCGCCTTCTCCAGCTCCTGCTTCCGGGCATCGCCTTCCAGAAGCAAGGGTTTGAGATCACCACCACCGTGCGGTTTTACCAGGGCCATGAGCTTTCTCCTTGAGACGAGGTGGGTGGGTCGCCGAAGACGCACCTCCACACCGATTGAACAAAAAGGGGCCGCGAGAGGGAAGCATGGGGGGGGTGGGGGCGTCAACCTGCTGGCGTTATTCATCATCGTCGGTTCCAAATCGGGATCGCTATCGGGATCGGGATCGCCCCCCACCCACTGGTCCGCGGTACGGATCGGTGCCGGGGGGCGTCCTGAACGGGGGTCCACCGGCGGGAGGAGGGCCTGGGACGAGATCCGATCCCGATCCCGATCCCGATCCCGATGGCCCGACCGCTGTCTCACCCTGTAGGTGTGGCAACCGCTTGCCGCGGCGGTAAAAAGGTGGAGGGGAGACGATCAGAGCCGACGACCAGGGCATGGGCCGAGGTCGTCGG
>CAZRGD010000173.1:0-5849 GCA_964599505.1 uncultured Nitrospirota bacterium
AGGGCGAGGATCCGGGAGATCGAGCTCTTCGGGGATCGCCGTGGGGTTCGGACTGGCCTTGAAGGCGAGGGGAGACGCGGAGGGGGGCCATCATCGTCGGCTGCCTTTTCCAGACAAAAACACGAAGCCCACGAAGGATCCGCTCCCCTCCGCCACCTTGCCCCTTCCAGGGCCACCGGAATCCCCGACCTTCACGGAAGATGCCCAAACCCCGGTCGCTCGCTTCGTGTCCTTCGTGGTCTTCGTGGTTTGACCCCTTCCCGGCCGCACGCAGGCCGTTGCTCACGACCCACGACGCCATCTCTTCCCGATTTCCTCCCTCTGCGTCTCGACGCCTCTGAGGATCAGCGGAAACAAGATGTGGCACCTGACCGTAGGGTCGGCAGAGGCCGACCAACGCCGTCATCTCAGAAAGTTACGGTGCTCGGCGGGCTGAAGCCCGCCCTACGGACGGCGCCATCTCGGCCTGCATGGCCATTTCCGCTGATCCTCTCTGCGCGAGACCCTCAGCCGACAATTATGGACGCGGCCGCGCCGGTGGTCTCGGGGTCTGCGGGCGGCTACAATCCGCGCCCCTTTTTTTCGTGGAGATGCGCCATGGCGAAGATCGCTGTCCTGCCCGGTGACGGGATCGGTCCCGAGGTGATGGTCGAGGCCCTGAAGGTCCTCGACGCGGTCTCGGATCGGTTCGGCCTCACCTTCGAGCGTGACGAGGCACCGGTGGGCGGCGCCGGGATCGATGCCGCGGGCAAGGCGCTCCCGGACGCGACCCTCGCCCTGTGCGAGGCGGCCGACGCGATCCTCTTCGGCTCGGTGGGCGGCCCCAAGTGGGACTCCCTGCCGCCGGCGGAGCAGCCCGAGCGCGGCGCCCTGCTGCCCCTGCGCGCCCACTTCAACCTGTTCGCCAACTTCCGCCCGGCGCGGATCTTTCCGGCCCTGGCCCGCTCCTCGGTCCTGCGGCCGGACATCGTCGGCGACGGCTTCGACCTGCTGATCGTCCGTGAGCTCACCGGCGGTATCTACTTCGGCAAGCCCAAGGGGCGTGAGGCGGCGGGGGAGCGGGGCGAGCGCGCCTTCGACACCCTCGAGTACACCACCTTCGAGATCGAGCGCATCGCCCGCGTCGCCTTCGAGGCGGCACGCAAGCGCAACCGCCGGGTGACCAGCGTCGACAAGGCGAACGTCCTCACCTCCATGGTCCTGTGGCGTGAGACGGTGACGCGGGTGGCGAAGGAGTACCCCGACGTGGAGCTCACCCACATGTACGTGGACAACGCCGCCATGCAGCTCGTGCGCGAGCCGCGCCGTTTCGACGTGCTCCTCGCCGGCAATCTGTTCGGCGACATCCTCTCGGACGAGGCGGCCCAGCTCACCGGCTCCCTCGGGATGCTCGCCTCGGCGAGCCTGGCGGAGGGGAGCTTCGGCCTCTACGAGCCGTCCGGCGGCTCCGCCCCGGACATCGCCGGCCTCGGCACTGCCAACCCGATGGCACAGATCCTCTGTGTGCCGATGATGCTCCGTTTCACCTTCGGTGAGGCGGAGGCGGCGGAGGCGGTGGAGCAGGCGGTCCAGGCCACCCTCGACGACGGCCTCCGCACCCCCGACATCGCCCAGGAGGGCGAGGCGACGGTGACCACCGCGGAGATGGGCGACGCGGTGGTGCGCCACCTCGCCGCCTGAGGTGCGGGCCGATTTTCTTTTTTTTCGTCTTGCCCGCACCGCAGCGTCTCGAAGACGCTGTCCCCTCAGGGGGCTGCTCAGGAATGGAATCACCTCATGCTAGAAAAAAAAGAGAAATATAACGTCGCCGTGGTCGGTGCCACCGGCGCCGTCGGCCAGGAGATGCTCTCCATCCTTGCCGAGCGAGACTTCCCGGTCGGGGAGATCAAGGCCCTCGCCTCGGAGCGGTCGGTCGGCAAGGAGGTGGCGCTCGGTCGGCGAACGTTGGAGGTGGAGGTCCTCGGTGACGACTCCTTTGCCGGTGTCGACATTGCGCTGTTTTCCGCCGGGGCGGCCCGCTCCAAGGAGTTCGCCCCGAAGGCGGTGGCCGCGGGGGCGGTGGTGGTGGACAACTCCTCCGCCTTCCGGATGGTCGATGACATTCCCCTGATCGTCCCGGAGGTGAACCGCGCGGCGATCCCCGACCACCCCGGAATCATCGCCAACCCCAACTGCTCCACCATCCAGATGGTGGTGGCGCTCAAGCCGATCCACGACGTGGCCCGGATCAAGCGGATCGTCGTCGCCACCTACCAGGCGGTCTCCGGCGCCGGGGGGCGCGCCATGGAAGAGCTCCTGGCGCAGGTAAAGGCGGTGGGCGACTTCCGCTTCCCGTCGCCGGAGGTCTTTCCGCACCAGATCGCCTTCAACGTCATCCCGCACATCGACGTCTTCCTCGACAACGGCTACACCAAAGAGGAGATGAAGATGGTCAACGAGACCCACAAGATCTTCGCCGACGAGACCATCCGTATCTCCGCCACCTGCGTCCGGGTGCCGGTCTTCCGCGCCCACTCCGAGTCGGTGAACGTGGAGACCGAGAAGAAGATCACCGTCGAGCAGGCGCGCGAGTTGCTTTCTTTCGCTGAGGGGGTGACCGTCTACGACCACCCGGAGGACCTCATCTACCCGATGCCGTTCGAGGCGAGCGGTCACGACGACGTGCTGGTGGGGCGGCTGCGCGAGGACCCGTCGGTGGACAACGGCCTCGACCTGTGGGTGGTCTCCGACAACCTCCGCAAGGGGGCGGCCCTGAACGCCATCCAGATCGCCGAAGAGCTCATCCCCGATGGCCGCGCCCACGGCAACGCGGCGGCGGAGAAGGCGCAACGGTAAAGAAAAATATTTTCTAGGTTTAGCCGCAAATGAACGCAAATGAACGCGAATATTTCGATGCCAAACCACGAAGAGCACGAAGCTCTATGGGTCTCATTCTCTACGTGTCTTTCGTGGTTTGATGCCTTCCAGGTAGCACACGCTTCTGGTCTTCAATGCGTTGACATCCAGGCCCGAGCTCACGATTTGCGTTCATGTGCGTTCATTCGCGGCTAAATCTAATAATGGGTAGCTCCAACCTTCGGAGCCGCGATCGAATGGACCGGGAAGGTGATGTAAGGTGAAAGCATTGGAAAATGTTTTTTAGGTTTAGCCGCGAATGAACGCAAATGAACGCGAATGTACCAATGACGTGGCCAAGGCGGTCGTTGGTGCGGCCTACGAAGTCGCAAATGTCCTGGGAGGTGGTTTTCTCGAGAAAGTGTACGAACGTGCTCTTGCCGTCGAGATCGGTGCGAATGGACTCGATGTGCAGAGGCAGGTTCCCCTTACGGTCAGCTACAAAGGGGTTGATGTTGGAGAGTACGTGGCGGACATGGTCGTTGAAGGAAACCTGATTGTGGAGTTGAAATGTGTCGAACATCTGGCATCGGTGCATATGGCGCAATGTTTGAATTACCTCAAGTCCACAGGTCTTCATCTCGCCCTGCTCATCAATTTCCACCACGGTCATGTCGAATGGCAACGAGTTGTAAGCAACTTCTAGATTCCTGGAAAAATATTTGCGTCCATTTGCGTGTATTTGCGGCCGAAACGAAAAAACATACGCTTCGCGTTCCCGTGCAGTTTCCTGCGTCTCACCCCTTGCTCCCTTCCCCCTGATCTTCCCGCGGCCATGAGCGAGCGAATCCAGCCCGTAAAAGGGACCCACGACATCCTGCCCGAGGAGCAGGGTGTCTGGGGCCGGGTGCGCGCCGCGGCGGCGTCGATCCTGCCGCTCTACGGCTATCGCGAGATCGCCACCCCGATGTTCGAGCGCGCCGAGCTCTTCGAGCGCAGCGTCGGGGTGGCTACCGACATCGTGGAGAAGGAGATGTACACCTTCGCCGACTCCAAGGGGCGACGTATCGCCCTACGCCCCGAGGGGACCGCCGGGGTGGTACGCGCCTGCGTCCACCACGGTCGCCTGCGCGCCCACCCCCTCGACAAGCTCTACTACCTCGGCCCCATGTTCCGCCGCGAGCGGCCGCAGAAGGGACGCTTCCGCCAGTTCCATCAACTCGGCGTGGAGGCGATCGGCGAGGCGTCGGCGACCCTCGACGTGGAGGTGATCGCCCTGCTGAAGCGCCTACTTGACGCCTGCGGGGTGGACCGGGTGGAGCTGCAGATCAACTCGGTGGGCTGCCCGGAGTGCCGACCCGCCTACCGCGATGCCCTGGTCTCGGCCCTGGAGCCGCGCCGGGCGGAGCTGTGCGACGATTGCCAGCGGCGGCTGACCACCAACCCCCTGCGGCTGCTCGATTGCAAGGTCCCCACCTGCGGCGAGATCACCGCCTCCGCACCGGAGATCGTCGACCACCTGTGCGACGGCTGCCGCGACCACCTCGCCACGGTGGAGCAGGGGCTCGCCGACCTCGGCGTCGCCTACACCCTCAACCCGCGCCTGGTGCGCGGCCTCGACTACTACACCCGCACCGCCTTCGAGGCGATCGCCGAGGGGCTCGGGGCGCAGGCGGCGGTGGCCGCGGGGGGGCGCTACGACGGCCTGGTGGAGGAGCTCGGCGGCACCCCGACACCGGCGATCGGCTTTGCCATCGGCCTGGAGCGGCTCGTCACCCTGATGGAGGATGGCGCCGGGGATCCATCCCTGCCCCTCTTCGTTGCCGCTCTCGGCGATGCGGCCCACCGCCACGCCCTCAGGCTGGTCGAGGCGCTGCGCGGGGCCGGGGTGGCGGTCGAGATGGACCACTCGGACCGGTCACTGAAGGCACAGCTCAAGCGCGCCGACCGCCGCAAGGCGCGCCGCGCGGTGATCCTCGGCGAGGAGGAGCTCGCCGCCGGCGAGGCGACGGTGCGTGACCTGCTCGCCCACAATCAGGCGCGCTACCCGCTGGCGGACCTTGCCGCCCGCCTCATTGAGGAGGAGAGACCATGACCCCAATCCCGATCGTCATCACCGGCGCCGCCGGCCGCATGGGCAAGACCCTCGTGCGCCTCGCCACCGCGGATCCGGAGATCCGTCTCGTCGGCGCCCTGGAACGCCCCGACTCCCCCCTCATCGGGCGCGACGCGGGTGAGGTGGCGGGGCTGGGAAATGTCAACGTCTCCATTACCCCGACTCTGGAGGAGGTGGGCGAGCCGTGGCAGGTAGTGGTGGACTTCACCTTTCCCGGGGTCACCCTCAATCTCCTGCCTCTGGTCACCACCGAGGGTGGCTCCATGGTGATCGGCTCCACCGGCTTCAAACCGGAGGAGGTGGAGTTCATCCGCACCTTCGCCGCCAAGGAGCCGCACCTCCTCGCCCCGAACATGTCCCTCGGCGTCAACCTCCTCTTTCGCCTCGCGGCCCTGGCCGCCGAGCGGTTCGGTGACGCCTTCGACGTGGAGATCGTCGAGGCGCACCACCGTGCCAAGCAAGACGCCCCCTCGGGCACCGCCCTGCGCCTCGGTGAGGTGGTCGCCGATGCCCTCGGCCGTGACCTCTCCCAGGTGGCGACCTACGAGCGCCACGGGGTCATCGGCCCGCGTCCCGAGCGGGAGATCGGCTTCTCCACCGTGCGCGGCGGCGACACCGTGGGCGACCACACCTGCTACTTTTTCGGCGCCGGCGAGCGGCTGGAGATCACCCACCGCGCCACCTCCCGCGACACCTTCGCCGCCGGGGCGCTCGTCGCCGCCAAGTGGATCCGTGGCCAGGCGCCGGGCCTCTTCGATATGCAGGATGTTTTGGGGCTGCGGTGAGGGGGCGCTTCGCGCCCCAGGGGCTAGGAGTTAGGGGCTAGGGGTTCGGGGCGGATGGCCCTGGCTCTTGTACACATCTCCGCGCCCACGAGACACCTGAGCATCTCGTCAGC
>CAZRGD010000174.1:0-5748 GCA_964599505.1 uncultured Nitrospirota bacterium
AAGAAACTACGGTGCTCGGCGGGCTGAAGCCCGCCCTACGGACGGTGCCATCTCGAGCCTGCATTGCTATTTCCGCTGATCCTCTCTGCGTTGAAATCCCATTCGGCACGACCTCCCGGCCCACCACCCTCGACACCTCCCCTCGCACCCCGGCGCCTTCGTGCCTTTGCGTTGAGCCGTTCCCCTTCGTGATCTTCGTGCCCTTCGTGGTTTTGATCGGAGCAATGAGTCGACGATTATGGCCGCGGCGTACGGGTTGTACGTTGAGGCGCTCCGGGTGAGGAAACGGCGCGAAGATGGGGTGCATCAGCCGCCCGTCACTCGTCCGTCACCGCGGCGTAGGCCAATAGCGTCGCGGTCTGGGCCACGTTCAGCGAATCGACGACGCCGCGCA
Organism: uncultured Nitrospirota bacterium; assembly: GCA_964599505.1. Lineage (GTDB taxonomy): Bacteria > CG2-30-53-67 > CG2-30-53-67 > CG2-30-70-394 > CG2-30-70-394 > CG2-30-70-394. The sequence continues at coordinate 395 of CAZRGD010000174.1, forward strand.
TCGGGATGCGCACCGCCTGCGTCGCCACCGCCCGCCACAGTGCGCTCACCCCCACGTCCTCGCGCCCCACGACCAGGGCGCCCCATAGCTCCGCGTCGCGGTAGAGGGTCTCCGCCTCCGGCGTGGCGACAACGATGGGTAGCCCAGCGAGCCAGGCGATCGCCTCCTCTGCGTCGGCCACCGCCACCGGGACGGTGAAGCAGGTCCCGAGGGAGGCGCGCACCACGTTCGGGTTCCACAGGTCGGTACCGCCGCAGACGACCACCCCGTCGACCCCGGCGCCGTCGGCGGAGCGGAGGATGGCGCCGAGGTTTCCCGGCTTCTCCACCCCGTCCGCCACCAGATAGACCGGCCGCTCCGGCCGCGGCAGGGCGGCCAGCGGCCGCGCCGGGATCCGCGCCACCGCCACCACGCCGCTCTCGCGCACCGCCAGCCGCGCCATCACTCGCGGTGCCACCTCGATCGCCTCGGCGATCTCCACCCCTTCACTCGGATCGCCGGAATAATAGAGAGCGTCGAAGACCACCCCGGCCCCCTGGGCCCGTGCCACCTCCCGCCATCCCTCGATTAGAAACCGTCCGGTCGCCTCCCGCTCCCGCCGCTCCCGCAACCGCCGCGCCTGCTTGATCTGCGGATTCGCGGGGCTGGTGATCTCCACGGCCATGGTGGGGCCATCATGCACCGGTCGGCGGGCGGGGTCAGCTATGGGGCAGGAGCGAATCCCGAGGCGCACCGATGTTCAACACAAAGGCGCAGGGGACGCAGAGGGGGCACCGGCTTGCTGGTTGGGTGGCGCGAACCGCGTGGTCGCTCCGGGCTCCATCCCCGACACCGCTTTCACCATGAAGAGCATGAAGAACATGAAGAGGCGGGATCCCAACCCTTCATGATCTTCATGTCCTCATGGTGCATCCCTGCAGGGCAAGATCGAATCTGCATCGTGCTGCCTGCGCCGCCGGTGGACAGGAACCGGACCTCTGCGTCCTCGGCGTCTCTGCGGTGAATCTTCCCTTCCGGGCGACTCGTGGTTCCGGCCCTACCCCCTTACGGCACCCGCGATCTCGGTCTTCACCTCGTGGGTGAGCAGCATCAACACCAGGAATAGTGGCATCGGCTTGGGAGATCAGCGCGATCGCCCTGAGGTAAGAAACAGAGTCGACGATCTGGGCCAGGATCGCCCCCTACCCGCGTGCCTTCGGCTTCATCTGCGGAAAGAGGATTACCTCGCGAATCGACTCGGTTCCAGTGAGGAGCATGACCAGGCGGTCGATGCCGATGCCGCAGCCGGCGGTGGGGGGCATGCCGTGCTCCAGGGCAGTGAGGTAGTCCTCGTCGAGCGGGTGGGCCTCGTCGTCGCCGGCGGCGCGCTCCGCGACCTGCTCTTCGAAGCGGGCGCGCTGGTCGTCCGGGTCGTTGAGCTCGGTGAAGGCGTTGGCGATCTCGCGGCTGCCGACGAAGAGCTCGAACCGCTCCACCAGCTCGGGGGCGTCGGGCTTGCGGCGCGCCAGGGGAGAGACGTCGACGGGGTAGTCGATGACGAAGGTGGGCTGGGTGAGGGTCGGCTCGACGAGCTCTTCGAAGATCTTGGTGATGATCTTGCCGTGCGGATCGGCGCTCGTGGGCTCCAGCCCCAGCTCCCGGGCAACGCCGCGGGCGAAGGCGTCGTCGGCGATGATCCGGTCGCCGTCTTCCACCCGGTCGCGCACCGCGTCGAGCAGGGGCAGACGGGTCCACGGCGGCGTCAAGTCGATCTCCTCGCCGTGCCAGGCCACCTTGAGGCCGCCCCCATGGCGCTCGGCGAGCTGCACGATCAGCTCCTCCACCATCGCCATGAGGTCCTCGTAGGTGGCGTGGGCCTGGTAGAACTCGACCATGGTGAACTCGGGATTGTGGTCGAGGTCGGTCCCCTCGTTGCGGAAGTTGCGGTTGATCTCGAAGACCCGCTCGAAACCCCCGACCACCAGCCGTTTGAGGTAGAGCTCCGGGGCGATGCGCAGGTAGAGGTCACGGTCGAGGGCGTTGTGGTGGGTGATGAAGGGGCGCGCCGCCGCCCCCCCGGCGATGGCGTGCATCATCGGCGTCTCCACCTCCAGGAAGTCGCGACCGGTGAGGAAGCGACGCAGGGAGTCGATGATTGCCGAGCGGGTGCGAAAGACCTGCCGCGCCTCCGGGTTGACGATGAGGTCGAGGTAGCGCTGGCGGAAGCGGGTCTCCACGTCGGTGAGGCCGTGCCACTTCTCCGGCAGCGGCCGCAGCGCCTTGGTGAGCAGGGTGAGCCCCGTAACCCGCACCGTGAGCTCGCCGGTCTTGGTGCGGAACAACGGCCCCTGCACCGCCACCCAGTCGCCGAGGTCGAGCTTCTTCACCAGCGGGTAGGCGTCGCCGAGGATGTCGCGGTTGAAGAAGAGCTGCAGGCGACCACCGCCATCCTGGAGGTGAGCGAAGGTGGTCTTGCCGAAGCGGCGCAGGGCCATGAGGCGGCCGGCGAGGCCGACCAGCACCGGGTGGTCGTCGAGGGCCTCGGCGGCGGCATCGCCGTGGTCAGCGAGGACGGCGGCGGTGGTGTGGGTCGGTGCGGTGCCGCGGGCATACGGCTCCACCCCCGCCTCGCGCAGCGCCGCAACCTTGTCGCGACGGGCTCGTACCTGATCGTTGTCGCTCGCCATGTCGTCTCCTGAGTAGACCGCCGCTTGCCGCGGCGCGGGGCCGGGAGGGTACTGCCTTCCCGGCGGGGGGTCGATCGGCGGCACCGGCACCATGATCGTCGCCGCGTGGATTCCGTGGCAAAAAAATCGCCTTCCAGGCCGCTGCGCGCCGGTTGTCCCCACCGGTGACGTCAGACTGGAGGCGCCCATCATTCGCGTTCATTTGCGCCCTATTTGCGGCTCGATCTATGAATTGGCCTTCCGGGCCACCTCCCCATTGCGTTGCTGCACCGGTGACGTATGCCCCCCGGTCATCCACCTCTCTGCGCCTCGGCGTCTCTGCGCGAGCTTTGTGGTTTGCTCCTCGTAAGAGGCGGGAATACTGGTGCGCAGGGACGACACGGTGACGGCGTCACGCTCCAGCGCGGCTGGCGGCTGTCCGAAAAGGCGGACACCCCCGCCGTTCCCGCGGGAGAGGAGCGCACATGACCGCACACACGGTGATGGTGGTCGACGACGACCCCAACTTTGCTGGCCTGCTATCGATGCGCCTGCGCGGCCACGGCCATCAGGTGCGTCAGGCGACCAACCTGGACGGCGCGGTCCGCCTCCTGGAGGAGGCGCCGGTCGAGGTGGTCCTGTGCGATCTCTGCCTCGGCCGCGAGAGCGGCCTCGACCTGCTGCCGCGTGCCCACGGCCTTCACCCGCACCTGCCGGTGATCGTCATCACCTCCCACGGGACGATCGAGGGGGCGGTGGAGGCGATGCGCCAGGGCGCCGTCGGCTTCGTCACCAAGGACGCGGACGACGCGGCGCTGCTGGCGGAGATCGAGCGGGCGATCAAGGAGGGGGGGTTGCGCGAGCGGGTCGCCCACCTGGAGACCCTGGTGGGCGAGCGGTTCGCATTCGAGAACATCATCGGCAGCGCGCCGCCCATGCGCCGCGTCCTGGAGCAGGTGGGACGGGTGGCGCAGACCCACTCGACTGTTCTGATCACCGGCGCGAGCGGCACCGGCAAGGAGCTCATCGTCCGCGCCCTGCACACCCATTCGCCGCGCGCCGAGCGCCCCTTCGTGGCGGTGAGCTGCGGCGCCCTGCCGGAAACCCTGCTGGAAAACGAGCTCTTCGGCCACGTGAAGGGCGCCTTCACCGGAGCAGCGGACCAGAAAATGGGGCTCCTGTCGGTGGCCAACGGCGGCACCCTCTTTCTCGATGAGGTGGGGGAGATCTCCCTGCCGACCCAGGTGAAGCTCCTGCGCGTCCTCCAGGAGCGCGAGTTCACCCCCCTCGGCGCGACCCAGCCGCTGAGCGTCGACATCCGCCTGGTCTCCGCCACCAACCGCGACCTCAAAGAGGAGGTGCGCGCCGGACGGTTCCGCTCCGACCTCTTCTATCGCCTTGGGGTCATCCCCATCCACCTGCCGGCGCTGCACGAGCGGCGTGAGGACATTCCGCTGCTCGCCAACCACTTCGTGCGCACCTTCAACCGAATGCTCGGTACCGAGGTGACCGGCATCGAGCCCGAGGCGATGCGCGCCCTGGTGCGCTACAACTGGCCAGGCAACGTGCGCGAGCTGGAGAACGTGATCGAACGCGCCATGGTGATGGCGGACGGGAAGACGGTGTCCACCCGCGACCTCCTGTTCGACGCCGAGATGGGGGCGACGGTGGCCGGAAGCAGCGGTGCGACCACCATCCTCGACTACAAGGAGGCGAAGGCGACCTTCGAGCGCGACTACCTCCACAACCTCCTGACCACCACCAACGGCAACGTCAGCGAGGCGGCGCGCCTCTCCGGGCGGCTACGCAGCGACCTCTACACGATGATGAAGCGGCACGAGGTCAAGCGCGCCCAGTTCGTCTGACCCCGCCCGCTCGCGACCGGGCGCAGGGGGTCACCCGCCTCACACCTCGCGCTGGAGGCGGGCGAAGGCGAAGGCGGCAAAGGCGCGTCCCTCCGCTTCGGAGGGAAAGTGCGGCGTGGCCACGTGGTTCTCCTCGTCCGGCCACCACTCCACCCGGCAATCACCCCGCTGGCGCGGGTGGTCGGGGTCACGGCGACAGTGGATGCGGAAGGGGGCGGCCTCCTCGACGCTCTCCCACGCATAATCCATGGCCCGGGCGGCATCATTCAGGTTGGTGGTGAAGGCGGGTAGCGGCTCCTCCGGCACCTGCCCCTCGTGGCGCCACCGCACCTGAACCGCGCCGCCCGCCTCGACTACCTCGCCGCCCAGCGCCTCGGCCACCATGCGATCGCGGGTGCGTGGATCGCCGGCCTGCCGCCACTCGTCGTAGAGCGCCTCGATCTTCTCTTTCACGCCTCATCTCCGGCCACGTTCGATGGCCGGCCACTATACCGGCCCCCCCCCTACCCCACCACCGGTCGGCGTTAGCCCATAATCGTCGGTTTCAGGCCTCGCGCAGAGACGCTGAGGCGCAGAGGGCACAGAGAACGGCATCAGAAGACAACACGCGTTTGCCCGGTGAACCCCACCTTCAAGGCCGATTCGCTCTCTCGTCCCCCCCCCGCGATCGGCACATCTTCCCCATAGTGCAACCGGGAGGACCGCGGACTACCGGATGGCTGCGTCGTGCTGGTCGCGCTGGATGAAGTGGTCGATGGGCGGCAGGAGCGACGGCCGTCCATCCACATCCTGCGCACCGGCGGCAAGCCGCTCACCCGCCGGCCGGTGGTCGTGGGGCTCTAGG
>CAZRGD010000175.1:0-5736 GCA_964599505.1 uncultured Nitrospirota bacterium
ATGTAGCACCCAGCCATTTCCCACCACCCTCCCCCCCGCCCCTCCCGGCGGGCGGGGGAGACACCACCGTTCACGCGCAAAAAATGGTGGTCGAAGAGGGGGGGCGCGGTTCCCCCTTTTCCCCCCTCGTATCCCCCCTTTTGGTTCCTGATCCGCATTGTTAGGCTGCCGCGTTGCCCGTGGAGGGTGGCGTGATTCTCTCTTTCGGAGGTCATTCGTGAACAAGCTCTTCGTCCTGGTGCGTGGTGCCTTCGCCATCGTTACCCTCCTCGTCCTCTCGGCTCCCCTCGTCTCGGCGGGGACTCCCCCTCCCAAGGAAGAGGGGGTTGTGGCCACGGTCGACGATCTTCCGATCCATGACTGGGAGGTGATGCAGGCGATCAACTCCACCCCCTTGCAGGCGTATGCGGGCCAGCTCAACACCTCGGACCAGGGGCGGCGGGTGAAGCAGGGCTTCCTCGAAGCCCTGGTTAACCAGCGCCTCCTCTATCTGGAGGCGAAGGCAGAGGGGTTGGATAAGACCGACGCCTTTCGTACCCGCATGAAGGCGTGGGAGATCCAGTCTCTCGCCGACCTCTACACCCGCGACTTCTTCAATCGCCGCGGCAAGATCACCGACGCAGAGGTCGAGGCGGCATGGAAGAAGGAAAAAAACATGAAGCACGGCGACAACCAGCTCGACGCGCAGATGCGCCAGATCGTACGCAACAAGCTCGCCGCGCGTCGTTTCAGTGAGGTGCGCAAGGAACTGGCGGAGAGCCTCGGGAAGGTGGCCAAGGTGGAGGTGAAGGACGCCGACATCGCGGTGAACGGTGACGACGAGCGGAAGCCGGAGCAGGTGGTCGCCACGGTGGCCGGCGAGCCGATCACCTGGCGCCTCGCACGCCCGCGCCTGTGGAACAAGAAGACTACCGGGGAGCGGCGCGCCGAGCTCCGTAAGATGGGGGTCGAGATCCTCAAGGCGCGTAAGGCGCGCTCCCTCGGCCTCGACCAGGATCCCGCCTACCGTCACCGCCGCGACGACTTCGTGCGCAACCTCACCGCGGCACAGCTCGTCGAGACCCTGCGCAAGAAGTACATCCCCACCGACGAGGCGTTTGCCGAGTACTACAAAGCCCACCCGAAGGACTTCATCATCCCCGAGCGGCGGCGGTTGCAGCAGATCGTGGTGAAGACGAAGAAGGAGGCGGAGGCGCTGCGCAAGGAGATCCTGAAAGAGACCACCGACGACTACGACCCCTTCTACAAGCTCGCCCAGGAACGGTCCATCGACCCCGCCGCCGGACGGAGCTCCGGCGTCCTCGGCTGGATTACCGAGGGGCAGGGGAAGATCATCCCGGCGCTGGAGAAGGCGGCCTTCGCCCTGAAGGTGAAGGAGGTGAGCCGGCCGGTGAAGTCGCCACGCGGGTACCACCTGATCCGCACTCTGGAGGTGGTGGCGCCGGAGCAGCTCTCCCTCAAGGAGATCAACAGCAGCGACAAGCGCCAGCGGTATAACGAGTTCTTTTTCAAGCAGAAGGTGACTCCGTATCTGGCGGAGCTGCGGAAGAAGCACAAGGTGGTGGTCGATCCGAATTGGTTCGGTCGGGTGACGCTGCCGGGGATGAAGCAGGTCAGCTCCTCGCCCCCCGCGGCGCCGGGAGGGGCGCGGTGAGCCACGATCGGCGGTGGCTTGCCCTGCTCGCCCTGTGTGCGGCGATGGCTGCGGTCTGGCCGTCGCCGGCCGTGGCGGAGGAGGTGGTGCGCCGGCCGCAGCACCGCTACGTGGTGTTGGTTCACTCCGAGCTGGGGATGCACATCACCAGCTTCGACTTCAACTACACCGCCGCCCTGCCCCCCTTCAACAGCGTTCAGGTGCAGGTGGTCCGTACCGAGGGCGATGACGGCGCGCCGGCGAAGCTGCTCACCCCCGAGGACGGGGTGCGGCCGCAGTTCGGCTTTCAGTCCAACTCCTACTCCTACGGCAACAAGCTCGCCTACTGGGGGATCAAGTACGACGTCGATCGTAACGGCACCCGCCTCGATCCCTTCGACCAGCCGCCGGTGGAGTTCGTCCGTCCCTACTACACCTATGGCACGGACGACGGCGTGCGTCCCTCGGGGGCAACGGCGACGGATCGTGTCTATCTCTGGAACACCCATCCGCCGGACGACGACCACGGCCCCACCGGCCAGCGCATCGCCGACTGGCCACCGATCCTCAATCGAGACCGCAACCTGCCCTATACCGGCGCACATGGCGTCCGCCTCTTTGTTGGCGGTGAGAACGGTGCTGTCGACATCCCCCTCACCCTCGCGCCACCCAACCTGTGGGATGCGGTGGGGCTGCCGCTCACGCCCTACCTCGACTACTCGCGCGGCAACAAGTCCCTGCGTTCCGGCAGGGAGGTGGAGTACCAGCCGTACCAGCGGGTCATCATTACCCTGAAGGACAAGGCGGGGCAGCCGGTCGCCGATCGCGACGGCACCCCGGTGACCGCCATGGGGGTGATCGCGGTGGATGCGCCGTCGTGTGACCGGTGTCATGGCACCCAGCGGGCGAACGGCGACAAGGCGAAGAAGTATCGCGACGAGTACAGCTACTGGATGAAGACCTACGGAGATGCGACCCAACACTACTCCACCACCGAGGCGGCGGCGATCTCCATCCTCGAGCTCCATGACAAGAACGAGCACACCCACTTCACCTGGGACTACTCCAACAACTCGATGCTCAACCGCCTTGGCCGGCAGACGGTCTTCTGCCCCTCGTGCCACGCAGATAACAACATCGGGCGGCTCACGATGAACAACAGCCCGCGGACCAACCTTGCTGACACGAAGGTGCGGGCCAAGCTCTCTCTCACCGAGGCGATGCACCGGAAGCACGCCGAGGCGATGCCCGCCCCCGACGCCAAGGGACGGCCGGGCAATTGCCAGATGTGCCACCCGGCCCACTCGGACGCGGGCCGCTTCGACCGCTTCCCGGTGACCCGCGACGGCGCCAACCGGTATGCCGAGGGCGACAACCGCGACGCTCTCGGCAGCTACACCGGGCGCGACGTCCACTCGAACCCATACCGGGCGAGCGAGCTGCACGCGAGTAGCCACCTGAACGCCATAGGAAAGTGGTATCGCGACACGGTGTGGAACGAGGACGGCAAGGACCGCGGCCTCTACTGCACCCACTGCCACAGCCCGCTTGCCACTGCCCTCTACCGGGCGGATCGTCTCTCCGATGCGGCCACCGGCGCGGGAGGGGGGCTGCGAGCCAAGACGATCCCGGAGATTGCCGCGGCGCTCACCGGGGGCGACGTGCAGCGACTCGTCGACCGCTTCCTCGACCCGAAGGTGGTCAACGGCGAGGATCACAACATTGCCACCTGGGAGCGCGGTACACGGATGCCGCTGGGTTACCGCCTGGGTGACGGCACGGTGGCGCCGGTGTCCGGAGACGATCCCAAGGCGACCCCGGTCGCCTACGGCGACGTCTCCGGCGGCAAGGACTACTGGCTCTCCCCGGGCTTGCCCCACTGTGCCGACTGCCACGCCCCGCCCTTCGTCGAGTCCATGGGCGGCGCCAACTTCCCTCTCGACCAGCCGGGGAAGTACGCCCTCATGCGTTTTTCGCGCGCCCACGCCGAGATCACCTGCCAGGGGTGTCACCAGGCCGCCCACGGCCTCTTCCCGGTGAACCCTCTGGGCAACGACGAGGCCTCGCCGCAGCAGGCGGTGCAGTACAACGCCGACGGTACGACCGGCCCGGTCGGGTGTGGGGCATGCCACCGTACCTCGGTCGCCGGTGTCCCGCTGGTCGCCCGCAACCTCACCTACGGTGGTAGCCCCATCGGTGACGACTACGACCGTGCCGTTGCCTGGGCCCACGCCGACCGGTAGCCCCATGAACTGGAGATCCCCCATGGCCGTTCTTCGTGTGCTCCTCCTCTCTGTCGTCCTCCTGCCGCTCTCGCTCGCCTGTAACCGGGGGGGCGGAGGGGGGACGCAGGAGGCGGCGACACCGCCGCCCGCGGTTCCGGGGATGGTCTACATTCCCGCCGGCCCCTTCCAGATGGGGGCGGACGACTCTTACGACGACCAGGCGCCTGCCCACCAGGTGAAGCTCCCCGGCTACTATATCGACGTTCACGAGGTGACCGTCGGCGAGTACCGGAAGTTCGCCAAGGCGACCAGTCGCAAGCTACCGGTGGAGCTGAAGAACCCGGTGATGGGTAAGGACGAGCTGCCGGTGGTGGAGGTGACCTGGGAGGATGCGACAGCCTACGCCAAGTGGGCGCACAAGCGGCTCCCCACCGAGGCGGAGTGGGAGAAGGCGGCCCGCGGCACCGATGGTCGTCGCTACCCGTGGGGCAACGAGCCGGTCTATCACGGCGGTCGTCACTGGGCGTGCTACTCCGCCACCCTTTTCCACAACCCCATCTACACCCGCACCGTCCCCGGTGACTTCTACGCCACCGACAGCTCGCCGTACGGCGTCCGCAACATGGCCGGAAATGTCTCCGAGTGGACCGCGAGTGAGTACGTGGCGTATCCCGGCAACGAGATGCCCAGCCGCCTCTACGGCACCGGGGTCCACGTGATCCGTGGCGGCGCCTGGAGCTCCAACGCGGCACTCCTGAGCGTCACCCGCCGCCAGGCGATCGCCATCAAGGGGTACCACCACAACGACGTCGGCTTCCGCTGCGCCAAGGACGCTCCGTAGGAGGAGTACGGCGGGGGGAAACCGCGAAGGGCGTGAAGGGGGATGTTTGGAGGGGGGCGTCTTCGGTGGTCAGCCGGGGGGAAAAGGGGACAGGACTCTTTTCCGGGTCGGATTGCCGGGGGCGCAGAGGTCCGATTTCACCCACGTCCCGATGGCGCCGGCAGTACGACCTGACCTCGGTCTCGGCCTGGCAGGGCCTTCATGCCCTTCATGCCCTTCATGGTGAAAGCGGTGTCAGGGATGGATGCCTGAGCGACCACGCGATTCGCGCCACCTCACCAGCAAGTCGGCACCCCCTCTGCGCCCCTGCGCCCTCTGTGGTGAAAAACGCCTTCCAGGCCGCTGCCGCATCTGTGAGCGCCGCCGAAGGCGGCCGCACTCCGGCGGCCCTCTCCCTTCCGTGTCGTTCCGTTGATTCCGTGGCGAATGTTGCCTTCCAGGCCACCGGCGAATCGGCCGTGGTCTTTCGACCGCCGTCAGGCGGCGAGCTTGCGTTTGATCTCCGAGACCTCGGACTCCAGCCGCTCCATCTTCTCCGCCAGTACGACGTGCTCGTCCTGGCGCACGATGACTTCGTAGAGATGGTTGAGGCGGTCATTCGTCTTGTCGATCCGAGAGATGACGTCAGTATGCATGCTGTCAATCCGGCTATTGGTTTCATCAATCCGACCACCGAGCTCTTCACGCACGGCGTCGATCCGACCGTTGGTCTGGTCGATCCGACCGTTGATCTCGTCGATCCGCCGGCTCTGGTCCACGAGATGGAGGTTCACGTCGTCGAGACGTTTTTCCACCCCGGAGAGCCCCTTCTCCACCACCGTCAGGCGGTTCTCCACCCGCTCCGACGACGCCTTCAGCGACGCCAGCTCCGGCATGACCAGCTCTTTGATGGCTTCCGTAACCGCTTCCATGGCACCCATGATTCGATCTCCTCCTGAGATGTATTGCCCCGGTACTCCGCCGGGAACAGGTTGATCAAACGCTAGGAGCCTGTCGGACTTATGCACGATCTACTACGGAAAAGCGGATCTCGGCCA
>CAZRGD010000176.1:0-5730 GCA_964599505.1 uncultured Nitrospirota bacterium
CGAATGGCGAGGCGTCTCCGGTGGCGAAACAGGGAAGCGGATTGGCCTGGAAGGCCGGGGATCAAAGGGGCGATGCCGGGATGAACCGGGTGAAGAAGCGGAGGGAAAAGGCCACGGAATCCACGGAAGGCGAGCGCGATGTATTGAAGGGGCTGGTGGAGAGAGGCCGTTGCGATGGATTGGTACGCACCGATGACAGAGCTTCCTTGACGCTAGTCGGAAGCCTGCCTAACTTGGATCAATATTGACTCAAGGAGGGGTGGGACGTTGGGCGTCACACACGTGGCCGGAAGGATCGGACGCACACCACCGCTACCTGGCGGGGGGGGCGAGCCCATGCCGTGGGGCGTCGCCCCGTTGAACAGCTCATGAGCCTCGGGATGTCCTCTAACCTCACACCTATCCCCTGGCGTCGTGGCGCAGACGTCTGGGGAGCGTACATCCGCCCACTGGAACAGGTGGTTTCAAGCCCAGCCGCAACGCGTCGCGATCCCTCCAATACATCCCAGCCCGCGGTGACCGACCGGTGTTCCCATCGCATCGCGGCCACCGAGCCTACCGTCCCTCACATACGCCCCCGATCAGCAATGCAATCCCCAAGAGCCCACCGTAACCCCCCAATTCCGTTCAACAGCCCTTTATCCATTATGCACACCTTCATCCCCCCCTCACTCCGCCCTCTCTGCGCTTGCGCATGATGGACAAGGGTCCCTTCGTTGTACCCAATAAAATGAAGCTTCGTTTTTCAGAGTCTGAAATACCAACGTGGGCTGATAAATATAAATGCCCACAAGAAGAATCGTCGCTGATCGAAATCAGCGAAAACGTCAGGAAGGTGGGCTATCTCACACAAGATCAACTTCGGTTTCTTGCTAGATGGAAATCGCCACGAAGTGCTGGTTATGTTAAGAAAAATCATCCGGACTACGTAAAAGAAATAACATCTTGGGCATTTTCCGCAAGAGAGGAACGATCAAGAATAGAAGCTCTGACGCTTTTAGATGGCGTGCAATGGCCAACTGCTTCCGCAATTCTCCACCTATTCCATACTGAAAATTATCCAATTTTGGTTTATAATCAGAAATGATAATCCTGTTCTATGCTTAGATACGAACGGAGTAGCATACGGTTTAGACGGCACTGAATACGACTTAATGAACATGTACAAGCGAAACCGTCGCATTTGGCCGTTGATTTTCAAAGTGGCCAATGATCTTCTCCCATAATAGGCAACAGCGCCTATACTCTTAGCTCAGCATAGCCTCGGCATCTGTCCTCCACTTTGCACCATGCATCAGCCGCCGTACGACTGCGGAAAGAGGTCTTCGTGTCACTTCGTGTGCCTTCGTGGACAATCCCCTGCAAGGCGGCGCCGGGGGCAGAAAGACCACATGTGCACCCCTGCTCGGGACCCATCTTTGCGCCTTCGCGCCTTTGCGTTGAGCCCTTGCCTTCCAGGCCGCTCCACCCTCCCATACGTCTGCCCGCGGCGCCCCGCCTGCGGCATTGCACGGACGAAATCTGCGTAATCTGTGAAATCTGCGGACACCCCCGCCTTCCAGGCCGGCAACGTCTCTCACACCACCCCCGGTGACGCCCGACCCTGCATCCCTGCCCCTCGGCGTCTCCCACAAAGTCTGAGCTTGTCGAAGACTGCGTTGAAAAGCCCACGCGCCCCCTCACGCGGCTTCACGCGCCGAACCCTCCGCCCGCAAAGGGTGGGATCCTGACTCCAACCCGATGTAGATGGCAGATGAATCGAGTCGAGACACTGGAAGAGCGGGTGCGTTTCCTGTCACGCGAGGAGCTTGCTGCGTTTCGCGCTTGGTTTGCCTCGTTCGACGCCGATGCATGGGACCGCCAGATCGAGGCGGACGTCCAGGCGGGGAAGCTGGACACGATCGCGGACGAGGCGGTGGCCGAGTACCGGCGCGGTGAGAGCCGAGAGCTTTGACCCACCTCACCTCATCCCGGTTCTGGACCTGTTTCGATTCGCTGCCTCGTCCGGCACAGAAAGCGGCAGCGAAAAATCCGGTGAGAACGGCGAATTAGGCAGCCCCTCTTACATGGGAAGGTTTCCACTGGAGACGAAGCCGCTTCTGGTTTGCCGCGCAGTCACGGAGGTAAAGGTTGATGAGCGTCTGATAAGGAATCCCCGTCTCCTCAGCCAACGCGCGAAAATACGCCAACGTGTCCTGATCGAGTCGAATCGTCACCTGTTTCTTCAGGCGCTTCGCGTATGGATTCTTCCTGGCCTTTGAAAAATCATAATGTGTTCTCATGTTCGCCACCGTTCGTTGTACCTGGCACGCTCTTGGCGATCGGCCTTGCGTGCCGAGATGATGCGAATGACGTCACCGCCTCCCCGGTAACAGTGACAGACGACATTGTAGTGCCGGTCAACCAAGATGGCTTCAGAAAGCAACCCGAAAGAGCTGGGTTGCCGGTGGATGGCCGCCATCGGTCGCTTCCTGGCCCAACAGCGTGACAGATCCCCACGGCCCGGTACGCCACGCTGCGCTTGGCGCACCCTACATTGTGCGTCGAGCGGTTGCCTCCATGCCGCTACCCCGGCCACGGTAGTCTACCCTCGACGCCGCCACGCCGGTTTCCCCTCCCCCCTCTCTCCTGTCTACTACGCCCCATGCCCTCCCTCGCCGACCTCCTCCCGGAAGCGGGCAATCTCTCCTCCGACGAGGTGCTGGACCGCTTCCTCACCTGGGTGGCGGAGTTGGGGCTGGAGCTCTACCCGGCGCAGGAGGAGGCGATCCTCGAGCTCTTCGCCGATCACCACCTGATCCTCGCGACCCCGACCGGCTCGGGCAAATCGCTCGTCGCCACGGCGCTCCACTTCAAGGCGATGGCCGAGGGGCAGCGCTCCATCTATACCGCGCCGATCAAGGCGCTGGTCAACGAAAAGTTCTTCGCCCTGTGCGAGAGCTTCGGCCCGGAGCGGGTGGGGATGCAGACGGGAGACGCGACGATCAACCCCGACGCGCCGATCGTTTGCTGTACCGCCGAGGTCCTCGCCAACCAGGCCCTGCGCCGCGGGGGCGACCTCGACGCGCCCTATGTGGTGATGGACGAGTTCCACTACTACGGCGACCGCGACCGCGGCATGGCGTGGCAGATCCCGCTCCTCACCCTGCCGGCCACCACCTTCCTCCTCATGTCCGCCACCCTCGGCAACACCGCGGCGATCCGCGAGCGGCTCGCCGCCCGCAGCGGCCGCGAGGTGGCCGAGGTGAGCGCGGCGGAACGGCCGGTGCCGCTCACCTTCGAGTACCGCGACACCGCGATCCACGAGACGGTGGAGTCCCTGGTGACCGCGGACCGGGCGCCGATCTACATCGTCCACTTTGCCCAGCGCGAGTGCGGCGAGCAGGCCCAGGCGCTCACCTCCGCCAAGGTCACCGACCGCGAGCAGAAGCGCGCGGTCGGCAAGGCGCTCACCGGCGTGCGCCTCGACACCCCGTACGGCAAGGAGCTCTCCCGCTTTCTGCGCCACGGCATCGGTGTCCACCACGCGGGGCTCCTGCCGCGCTACCGGCGGCTGGTGGAGCGCCTCGCCCAGGAGGGGCTACTGAAGGTGATCTGCGGCACCGACACCCTCGGCGTCGGGGTCAACATCCCGATCCGCACCGTCCTCTTCTCCCGCCTCTCCAAGTACGACGGCGAGAAGGTGGCGCTCTTGACCGTGCGCGACTTCCTACAGATCGCCGGCCGCGCCGGCCGCAAGGGGTTCGACGACGCCGGCTGGGTGGTGGCCCAGGCACCAGAGCACGTGATCGCCAACAGGCGGGCGGCGGCGAAGGCAGCGGGTAAGAAGAAGCGGGTCACCAAGCGCGCCGCCCCCAAGGGGTTCGTGACCTGGAACGAGAAGAGCTTCGAACGCCTCGCCAACCAGCCGCCCGAGCCCCTCACCTCTCGCTTCGAGATTACCCACGGCCTCCTTTTGCAACGCCTCCAGCGCGGTATCGAGGAGGGTGAGCGCGCCGGCGGCTACTGCGCCATCACCGAGCTCATCCGCCATGCCCACGGCGGCGACGGTGCCAAGGTCTACCACCGCCGCCGCGCCGCCGCCCTCTTTCGCTCCCTGCGCGACGCCGAGCTCATCCAGGTGGTGCGCCGCCCCCAGGGAGGCGGTAGCGACCTGCGCCTCGCCGACCACCTGCAGCGTGACTTCTCTCTCCACCACACCCTCTCCCTCTTCCTCGTCGAGGCCCTGGCCGAGCTCGACCCAGACGCCCCCGACTACGCCATCGATCTGCTGTCGCTGGTGGAGTCGATCCTCGAGCACCCGTACACGGTCCTCTACGCCCAGGTACGGCGCGCCAAGGGCGAGCTCATCGCGCGGCTGAAGGCGGAGGGGATGGAGTACGACGAGCGGATGGAGCGACTCGAAGAGGTCACCTACCCGAAGCCGAACGCGGAGGAGATCTACGCCACCTTCAACCGCTTCACCGCCCACCACCCGTGGGTGGCGGGGGAGAACATCCGCCCGAAGACGGTGGCCCGGGAGATGTTCGAAGGGCTCTACACCTTCCCCCTCTACGTCCGTCACCTCGCCATCGCCCGCGCCGAGGGGGTCCTCCTGCGCTACCTGAGCCAGGTCTACAACTGCCTTCGCCACACCGTCCCCGACCCGTACAAGAGCGACGCGGTGGAGGAGATCATCGCCTACCTGCGGGCGCTGCTGGAGACCGTCGACGCCTCTCTCCTGGAGGAGTGGGAACAGATGCACCACCCGGGTGAGCTTCAAAAACCGGGCGCCGCACCGCCGCCGGAGGCGCAGGTGACCCTCGATCCGGCGCTCCACCCGCGCGCCTTCGCCGCCCGGGTGCGCACCGAGCTCCACCGCCTGGTGGGCGCCCTGGCGGAGCGCGACTACGACGACGCGGCCAGCCTCCTGTGCCCGGACGAGACGGACCCATGGGAGGCGCGGCGCATCGAGGAGGCGCTTGCCCCCTACTTCGACGACTACGACGAGATCCTCTTCACCCCCGCCGCCCGACGCCCCCACCTCACCACCCTCAAGGAAGAGGGCCCGCGCCGCTGGCGCTGCACCCAGACGCTGCTCGACCCCGAGGGTGACAACATGTGGTGCGTCGAGTGCGAGATCGCCCTCTCGGAAGCCCGGGTGGACGAGTCCCCGATCCTGCGCCTCCGGCGCATCGGGGTGTGACCGGATCGACCCCGCACCACGAGACGCACAAACGCCGTCTCAGATTCCCAGCCCAGCGACGGAGACGACCATGAACGAGCACGAGAAAATCAACTACGTCGAGCTCCCCGCCGTGGACCTCGCCGCCACCAAGGCGTTCTTCTCGGCGGCGTTCGGCTGGTCGTTCGTGGACTACGGCCCGGACTACGCGGCCTTCTCGAACGCGGGGCTCAACGGCGGCTTCTATCGATCCGACCTCGTCGCCTCAACCGACACCGGCAGCGCCCTCGTCGTCCTCTACAGCAACGACCTGGAGGCGACCCGGGCCAAGGTCGAGGCGGCCGGCGGCACCATCGTCCGGCCGACCTTCCCGTTTCCGGGGGGTCGCCGTTTTCACTTTTCCGACCCGAACGGCAACGAGCTCGCGGCCTGGTCCGACGCGACGCCGTAGCCGCGCCGGCCACCTGGCCGGCGGCCCTACGCCCCGTTGTCCTGCGTCAGCTCCAGGAGGCGCTCGACCACCTCGCCGATCTTCACCCCCGGGGTCGAGGCGCCGGCGGTGAGGC
>CAZRGD010000177.1:0-5714 GCA_964599505.1 uncultured Nitrospirota bacterium
CGTGTGGGTGCGCGAGTTGCCTTGCTGTGGTGGGGCTCGTTGTGTTGCGGGTGTGTGGCGGTGGGTAGTGCGCTCGTTGTACGGCCCGCCCGTGCGCGCCGACGGTCTACCCCCCCGCCTCCACCCGTCCATCCCGGAGGGGGATGTGGCGGTGGGGGCGGGCGGCGATCTCCGGGTCGTGGGTGATGACCACCAGGGTGAGCCCCTCGCGGTTCATCCCCTCAAGCAGATCGAGGACTTGGCGGCCGGAGGTAGAGTCGAGGTTGCCGGTCGGCTCGTCGGCGAGGAGCAGCCGCGGCCCCATCACCGTGGCGCGGGCGATCGCCACCCGCTGGCGCTCGCCGCCGGAGAGCTGGTCCGGCCGGTGGGCGGCACGGCCGGCGAGCCCCACCTGCTCCAGGGCGGCGGCGGCACGCGCCCGCCGCTCCGCCCGCGGGACACCGGCGAAGACCATCGGCAGGGCGACGTTGTCCACCGCGGTGAGGCGCGGGACGAGGTGGAAGAACTGGAAGACGAAGCCGATCGCCTCGCGCCTGAGCCGGGTCCGCTCGGCGTCGGCGAGGGCGGAGACGTCGTCGCCGTCGAGACGGTACGTCCCAGTGGTGGGCCTATCCAGCAGGCCGAGGAGGTTGAGGAGGGTCGACTTGCCGCTCCCCGACGGGCCGATGATCGCCAAGTGCTCCCCCGCCGCGACGGTGAGGTCGACGTCGGCGAGGGCGTGGACCGCCTCCTCTCCCACCTGGAAGGTGCGCGATACACCGGCGAGCTCGATCACCGCCCCGCCACCCGCACCTGTGCCCCCGCCTTCACCTCCGGCCGGTCGAGGTTGGTGACCACCCGCTCCCCCGCCGCCAGCCCGGAGGTGATCTCCACGAAGTCCCAGTTTCTGAGCCCCACCGCAACCTTATGTGCCTCCAGCCGGCTCTCCGTTCCCACCACCAGAACCCGCCCCCCCTCCATCAGCGCCGGCGTCGGGATGCGCAGGACATCGTCGTGGGCCCCGAGGACCACCTCCACGTCCGCCGAGGTCCCGGGCAGGAGCCGCCGGGCAAGATCCGCGTCGTCGAGAGCGACCTCGATCTCCACCGTGCGGTTTTGCTGCTCCACATCGAGCACGAAGGAGGCGACCCGGGTGATGTGGCCGGGAAAGGTGTCGTCCGGGTAGGGGTCGAGGGTCACCTTCACCTGCTGGCCGACGACGAGCTTGGCCGCGTCCACCTCGTCCATGGGGGCGGCGACGTAGCGCGGCTCGGTGTCGATGAGGTCGATCACCGGCTCCACCACGACCGACGGCGGCGACGGCGTCGCCCACTCCCCCACCTCGACGCTCCGGCGGGCGATGGTGCCGGCGAAGGGGGCGGTGAGGCGAGTCTGGGCGAGGCTGCTCTCCACCACCCCGACCTGGGCGCGGGCACGCTCCACCTCGGCGGCGGCGGCGGCGCACGCAGCGGTAGCCGCCTCCGCCTTCGCCTCCAGCCCCTCCAGGAGGTCGGCGGAGATCACCCTGCGGGCGGCGAGCTTGCGGTTGCGCGCGACCTCCTGTGTGGCACGGTCCGACTCGGCGCACGCCTGCGCCTGGCGCGCCTTCGCCGCCGTGGTCTCGGCGCGGGCGAGGACCAGGCGGGCACGGAGGACACCGTCGTCGATCGCCAGCAAGAGCGCACCCTTTTTCACCCGTGCCCCCTCCCCGTGGGGGATCGTCACCACCCGGCCGCCCACCTCGGGCGAGAGACGGGCGCGGCGGTTTGCCTTCACCGTACCGCCGCGCGAGTTGGTGACCGTCTGCTCCACCCGCCCGCGCGCCACCTTGGCCACCTCCACCTCGATAGGCTTCGGCGCAAACACCGTGCGCCGCAGGACGACCGTCGCCACGACCACCACCGCCACCAGCCCGAGAAAGAGGAGCCACCGCCGCATACACCGGAGGGTAGCGGCGCCCACGCCCCTTGGGAACGCGGCCTTGTGGGGCTTTGGGGTCAGGTCTTGTCTTGCCACATTTCGAAGAAATGTGGCAATGAAAGACCTGACCCCAAAGCCCCCGGCACCCTCCGGTGGGCTACGGTTAACGCAGGCCGTATCGCTTCAGCTTGCGGTAGAGGGTGCGCTCGCTGATCCCCAGGGCGTCGGCGGTGCGGCGGCGGTGGCCGCCGTGGCGGGCGAGGGCGTCGGCGAGGTAGAGCCGCTCCGACTCCGCCGGCGGAGGCGGTGTGGCCCGAAGCGGTCGGGTCGCACCGGTGGCGGCGATCGCCCCGGCAGGGGTCCGCCCCTGGCGCTCGCCAAGGGCACGCACGATGGTCTCGGCCCCGATCCGCCCCGCCGGCGAGTAGGCCGCAGCCTCCTGCAGGAGGTTCCTGAGCTCGCGCACGTTGCCCGGGTAGGGGTAGTCGCGCAGCGCCGCCACCGCGGCCTGCGCGATCCGGTAGGCGGGATGGCCCGGAGGAGGCGGGATGTGGCGCAACAGCTCCGCCACGATCAGGGGGAGGTCTTCCATCCGATCGCGCAGGGGCGGCAGCTCCCGGGTGAAGCAGGCGAGACGGTGGAAGAGGTCCTCGCGGAAGCTGCCCGTGGTCACATCTTCCCACAGGGGGTGGTGGGTGGCGGCGACGATCCGTACGTCCACCGGCCGTGGCCGGTCGTCGCCCACCCGTTGCGCCTCCTGGGTCTCCAGGAGGCGCAACAGCTTCGCCTGGAGGGCGAGGGGCATCTCGCCGATCTCGTCGAGAAAGAGGGTGCCGCCGTCGACGAGCTCCAGCATCCCCTTGCGTGCTCCCCCGCGCCCGGGGGAGGCGGGGCGCTCCTGGCCCAAGAGCTCGTTCTCACACAGCCCCTCGGGGACCGCGGCGCAGTCGAGACAGAGGAAGGGACGGCCGGCACGCGCCGAGTGGTGGTGGATGAAGCGTGCCGCCAACTCCTTGCCGGTCCCCGTCTCACCCACCAGGAGGACCGGGCCGGGCGCGCGAGCGATTGAGGTGAGCGCCGCCACCATCTCCAGAAAGGGGGGGGATCGTCCCACCATCCGCCACTCGTTGGCCGCAGGGCGGTCCTGGGGGGCGACCTCCTCCACCATCTCGGCGTAATAACGGCTGCCGTCGGCGGCGATGATGGGGTAGAGGTGGACGCGCACCCATCGCACCTCGCCATCCGCGTCGTAGTGGGCGTGGAGGCAGGCGTGGGGGAGGCCGGTGGCGCGGGCGTGGGCCAGGGGGCACTCCTCCCCCGCCTGGTCACACGGCTCGGGCCGCTGGTGCGACACCTCGTGACACGGCCGCCCCACCACCGCATCACCGTGGAGGGCGAAGGCCTGTTCGTAGGCGCGGTTCGTGGCCACCACCCGAAACGCCTCGTCGATGACAAGGAAGGGGCGTTCGTGAGTCTCCAGCCACGCCTGTAGATCGAAACTTGGCCCCATGGCGTTGTCTCTCAGCCTCCTGCACCGTTCTTCGAGATCGGGGATCCGCCCGATCTTCCTGTGCCGCTCCGAGGCCGCCGTTCTACCTCGTCGGACGGCGTATCGGAGGATCGATCCGAGCAACTCTTATGGGCTTCACATCTGAAGGTCGCGATCATCGTAAAGATGACATAGGGGTTGACTCCACAAAGATACCTCCATGGCCCCGCCTCTGCCCCTGGGGTCGTCCGAGGCCATGGCAGGCAGGTAGGGCCTGCGGGGCGCACGGGGCCCGGCTGACGGAGCAAAAAAGTGAGCCGTAGTCGTCGCCCTGCGCCGGCGGAGCGCCTCCTTGGCCCGGGGCCGGGGGAGGGGCGGTTTGCCATCGCCCTCTGCTTCCCCAACACCTACCGGGTGGGGATGGCGAACCTCGGCTTCCAGGTGGTCTCGGGGTTGCTCGCGTCGCTGCCCGGCTGCCGCTGCGAGCGCTGCTTTCTCCCCGTGGACGGCCGCGGTCACCCCCAGCCCCACAAGGAGGCGCGCTCGGTGGAGACGGGCCGCCCCCTGTCGCGCTTCGACCTTATCTGTTTTGCCGCGCCTTTTGAGGAGGACTACCTCCACATCGTGGAGATGGTCCGCGCCGCCCACCTCGCCCCCCGCGCTGCGGCGCGACCGGCGTGGCCCCACCTGCTGGCGGGCGGCACCGGCGTCTCCCTCAACCCCGAGCCCCTCGCACCCCTCTTCGACACCCTCTTTCTCGGCGAGGCGGAGGAGGCCCTGGGGCCGCTGATCGCCCGCCTGCGGGGGCTGCGTGCCACCTCTTCGGACCGGGAGGCGATCGGCTGCGAGCTCGCCGACCTCCCCGGGGTCTACGTCCCCGCCGGGTATGAGCCCCACTACGAAGGCGACCGCTTCGCCGGTCTCACCCCGCGCCCCGGCTTCCCGGCGCGGGTGGCGCGCCAGTGGGTGGGAGACCTCACCGACCACCCGACCCACTCGCGCTTCATCCCGCGCGAGTCGGTCTTTGGCGACATGTTCCTCTTGGAGACCTCCCGCGGCTGCCCGCGCCAGTGCCGCTTCTGCACCGCCGGCTACGCCGACAACCCACCCCGCCACCACCCGACAGCAAGGCTGCTGGAGGAGGCGGAGGCGGCGCTTCCTTTCACCCGGCGCATCGGCCTGGTGGCGCCGTCGCCCGGCGACCATCCGGACTTTCTGGCGCTGGTGGAGGGGCTTGTCGCCCGCGGCGCCACCGTCTCGCCGTCGTCGATCCGCATCGACCACCTCACCCCCGAGGTAGTCGATGTGCTGGTCCGCTCCGGCAACCGGTCGCTCACCCTGGCGCCGGAGGGCGGCAGCGAGCACATGCGGCAGGTGGTGAGCAAGGGGTTCGACGAGGCCCAGATCCTCGCCGCCGCCGAGACCCTCGCGCGCGCCGGCATCGACCGGGTGAAGCTCTACCTGATGGTCGGCCTCCCCGGCGAGGGCTTTGCGGACGTGGAGGAGATGGCCACGCTGGTGGCGGCGGTGCGCGATTGCTTCCTCCCGGGCTGGCAGCGCGCCGGCCGCGCCGGGAAGATCACCGTGTCGCTGAACCAGCTCATCCCCAAGCCGCACACCCCCTTCCAGTGGGCCCCCCTGGAGCCATTTGGCTCGGTGGCCGCGAAGGTCACTCGCCTGCGCGACCGGTTCGCTCGCCTCGGCAACGTTGAGCTCGACCGCGACGCCGAGCTCAAGGTGGCGGTGGAGGCGGCCCTGTCGCGCGGCGACCGGCGCGCCGCCGATCTCCTGGAGCAGGCGGCCGCCGCCCGCGGCCGCTGGCGTCGGGTCCTGCCCGCCTGGCTGGAGGCGACCCAGACCGACCTCCACGCCCCGATCGAGGTGGAGGCGCAGCTCCCGTGGGACCACGTGGATAGCGGCGTCATCGCCCCCTACCTGGCCCGCGAGGCGCACCGGGCGACGTTGGGGAAGGAGAGCCGGGTGTGTCCGCCGGATCTGGTTGGCTGCCACAAGTGCGGCGTCTGCTAGGAGTCTGTCGGACTTTGGCGATCGTAGCGAGGGAAAGCGGGCTCGAGTCCGGATTGCGACCCATTCGTAGCGCTAGTGGGCCTATGCAACGAAGAATGGGGCGCGATCCGGGCCGAGATCCGCGGATCAAGCAGTAGATCGGGCCAAAGTCCGACAGGCTCCTAGAACGGCGGCACCATGCACCCCATCTCCAAAATCTGCCCTGTGAATCCCTACCTTGACGGCACGGTGCGCTGCCTCTTAGCCCATCTTCGTCACGCCACGTTGCTGATGTTTTATTTCCCAATGAGTTGAGGCT
>CAZRGD010000178.1:0-5703 GCA_964599505.1 uncultured Nitrospirota bacterium
GGTTGTCGCTGCGGAAGCGACCCGGGTCGCTGACCCCGGCGACGTGCAGGTGGAGAGGGGCGGGGGGAGGGGCCATGGCGGAAGGGAGCGTGCGGAGGGGCTCGTCACGGGTGGGGGATCGCAGCATACGTTCCCCTGGTCCGCTGCCGAAACCGCGGCGCCATCGGCGGGGGATCTCGAGCAGAGAGGATCCGTGAGAGATCGGGGGCATGGCCCCCTCCTACCATGGGACTGCGGCCGGGAAGACCGTGTGGGGCGGGACACCCCACACGGTCTTCTGGAGGGCGTCAGCCCTCCAGCCACGGGGGGTGAACCAGCCGGACCTGTGCCGGCTGGCGAGGGGGGCGCGTGGCGTCCCCCTCCATATCGGGCACGAAACCATTCGAGCCCCCCACCGGTCGTGGTCCACGCTCGGCGGCTACGGCGCCGCCGGCTCCCAGGTGTCGCCGCCCACGGTGATGGTGTCGAGGTGGGCGCCGATGACGCGTAGCCACAACGGCGCCTCACTCTGGTCGATGGCGACCCGCGCGGTCGCCTCGGGGCTGGTACGGCTCACCTCGGCGACGGTGGTGGCGACGAAGGGGAAACGGGTAGAACCGGTGCTGCCACTACCCACCTGGACTCGGAAGTCCACCAGCGACGGCGGCGGTCCGGGGTCGGTCGGGTCGGCGGGGGTGGCGCCGCCCTTCGGGTAGAGGAGGAGGACGAGGGGACCAAGCGCCGATTGGTGGACCTGGAAGAAGGGGGCGCTGCGTTTCTTGCCCCCGATACGGACGACCGCCGCACCCGCACGCTGTTCTGGCGGGAGCTTCTTGATCTGGCTCCACAGGGCACGGGCGCGGTCGAGGCCGAGGTCACGTTTTGCCAGACGCACGAGCCAGGCGCCCCGCAGACCGCTGTTGGGGTCGCCCACGACCGCGGTGTCGGGGATAAAGAGGGCGACCTGACTGCCGGCATAGGCGTGGGCGGCGTGGTCGGAGGCGAAGGCACCGGGGGTAAGGTGGCTGTTGATCTCGTCGGCGGCAAGGGAGGAGACGATGTTGCCGGTGAGGCCGCTACCGGTGAGCTTCAACGATGCGCCGGTCTCGGTGAGCCAGCGGCTCCCCTCCCTGCCCACCTGCTCGCTGATGGCGTTGACGCCGCTGGAGAGCGCCTGCTGGGTGACGCTCGAGCGGGAGACGTTCCACAGGGTGGGGAGGGCATTGCTTCCCGGCCACGAGGGTCCCGCCGGGGTGGCCAGGGCGCTCCCCTGGAGGCGGGCGGCGTAGGTGCCGCCGGCGGTATCGATCGCCTGGTTGTCCCAGATCTGGAAGCCGGCGGAGATCCCGGCGCTGGCGAGAACGGCGAGCCCCACCGGGCCGGTGGTGGCGGTGAGCCCGGCGGCGAGGGCCGAGGTGAGGGCGGAGACAAGGACCTTGGAGGTCGCCGCCTCCAGGGCCGCGGTGCCGTCGTACCGGGTGGTGAGGAGTAGGTCGGTGTCCCGCAGGGTGACCGGGTAGCGGGTGAGGAGGAGGCCGGCGTTGAGGGTCGAGGTGTCTACCAGCGGCGAGCCGTCGGCTCGCGTCGGGTCGGTGGTCACCTCGAAGTAGGCGTTGGCCCCGGCGTAGGAGGCGACCGTGCGGATCGTCCCCTTGCCGTCCACCTCCTTGGCGAAGGTGACGATGCTCCCGAGCCCCGGGTTGGCGCTCTTGACCTCTTCATCTCCGATGGTGGTGGCGAGGCCGGCCACCGGGCCGGCGCGCAGGTAGCCGCAGTCCAGCCCCGGGTAGTCGACCCCCGGGGTGCGTGCGGTGAGGCGGTAGCGGCTCCCATCGATCTCGCCGCCCGAGGCACCTCCTTCTTGGTAGAGAAGGTTGTCGGCCATGAGGGTGGGCGGCGTGGTGAGGAAGGAGAAGAGGGAGCTGCTGTTGGGCACCTTGCGGAAGAAGGTCCATGGGTCGAAGCAGACGCCGCCGAGGGTGACGCCGAAGGGTTCGAGGCGGTGGCCGCCGCCGGTGTGCGAGTGGTATGCGGAAAGGGGCACCGGCTGGCCGAGGGTGGGCTCGCCCACGAAGTCGGTCCAGCGGCCGTCATCGACACCGCCTCCCACGGTGGGGTGGGTCTTGCCGTCCGCGCCCGCCCCCGCCATCCAGTACCCCATCCCCAGCATCCCCGGCTCCTGCCCCTCGCTATGGTCGACGTTGAGCCACACGTCGCGGCTCCCGGAGGGCGGCGTGAAGGCGAAGTCGTCGGTGGACGGCCCCTGGGGCAGGGTGAGGTTGTCGAAGGCGGTCTGCATGTCCAGGGCGCCGAACCGCGGCGTGGTGTCCGGTGGGGTGAGGGCACGCAGGTCACCCATGCGGCCGACGAAGTTGAAGGCGGTGAGGGTGTGGTCGAGGAGGTAGATGTCGCCCTTCGCCCGGACCAGGTCGAGGGCGAGGGCGATGTCGCCTTCGGTGCTGCTCACTCGGTCGGGGAGGCGGTCGGGCAGGGACCCGGTGCTGCCGCTGGCGGCGGAGGTCTCCTGGTCGGTGGTGTCCCCAAAGAGGTCGAAGGCGGCGGTCTGGCCGCCGCCGACCCAGACGTCACGGGTGGTGGGGGTGAGGGCGTAGACTGGGCCGCCGGCGGTGTAGGAGGAGACCGCCCGGCCAAAGGCGACGAGGGGGGTGGTGGGCGCGCCGGGGCTGTCCACGGTGGCGTGGAAGTGGACCGGGAGGTTGCTCCCCTCCATGTGGAGACGCACCGGGACGGAGCCCGCGACGGTGGCGTCGGGCCAGGTGGCGTTCAGGGGCAGGACCGGCGGCAGGGGCTGGTCGAGGGAGAGCTGCGCCACGCCGATGGGGCCGGCGAGGAAACGTTCCCCGTCGCTGGCGCCAAAGGCGACGTGTAGATAGAGGTCGTCGCCGCCGTCGTCGAAGTAGGCCTTGGGCAGGGTGATGTCGAGCTCCACCGTGTCGGCGGACGGCTGGCGGATCGCGCTCACTGCCACGCTATAGTTCCGCGCCGGCGTGGTGGTGGTCCTCGCCTCCACGGTGGGCATCGGCACAGCTCCGCCGTAGGCGGCGAGGCGATTCTGGAACCCGGTTCCACCGCGCAGGGAGAGGGTGGCGAGGAGGTCACCGGTGCGGTTCGGCGGGGCGACGAAAAGCGCCGGCTCGGCGAGGAGGGTGGAGCCGGTGATGTAGACGGCGATGGGAGTGTCGTTCGGGTGGGCGGCGGTGTTGCCCACGGAGGCCATCAGGAGTGCTTCGATCTCCTCACCTCGGTCCAGCGGGCTCGTCGGTTTTGGGAGGAGGTCGACGCACCTCCCGCTGGTCGTCAGAACCACCTGGTCCGGGTCGGTGGTGGGAGGCCCGCTGGTGATCTGAAAGGTGATGGGGGTGGATTGGGTCGTCATACCGCTCACCACCACCGGGTCGTTCACCGCGGAGCAGATGTGGACCGGGGTGAAGACACCGGTGGCGAGGTCCTGGACCGCGTGGGTGACGGTGATCAGGGGGTCGGGGGGGATGTGGAGCTGGCTTGCCCCCGTATTTTGTGTGGCCACCGGCAGGTTGGGGTACTCGGCGAAGCGGAAGCGCACATCGTAGACGGCGCCATTGGTCACCGGTGGGTTGATGAGGCCGGAGAGGCCGGTGAAGCCGCGGCTGGTCACCCCCGGGCCGCCGAAGGGGGTGGCGGGACCGGAGGTGGTGGGGCCGAGGAGGGTCGCCTCTTCCCACGCACCACTACTGCCGGCCAGCCGGTACTCTACCCACGGTGTGAGGCCGGAGACCGTGAGCCCACCGAAGTCCACGAGGTACTGGACCGCGCCGGTAAAGTCGGGTGACGCCTCCAGACCGAGGAAGTTCGCGGTGGGCAGGGTCCCGGTGAGGGTGATCGTCGCCGGCGTTGTGGTGGCGGTGCCGGGGATCTCGACGGACACCGGGAGGCTCCCGATCTCGTGGATCACCACCTCGGCGGCGCCGTTGGCAACATTTTCGATGTCGATCCCGGTGCCCTGGACCATCGCCGGGAGCATCGGGTTGGCCGGTACGATGCGGTCGGTGAGGAGCGGCGATTCGGCGGTGGCGGTGGTCCCGTCGTCGGTGAGGAGGTTGGGATCGGGGGGAATCTGGTAGGGGAAGGGGCCGGCCGCATCGAGCTCGACGCCGATCGGCACAAAGGCGGCGGCCCCGGACGGGGCAGAGAAGCGCACCCGCGTCCCATTGAGCCCTTCGGCGATCGCCTGCGGGCCGATCTCCGCGTGGTGGCGGACCCGGATGCGCACCGCCACCACAGCGGACTGGTTGAAGGAGAGGGCCTTCACCGGGGTGATCCACACGGGGTAGGCGGCGGCGGTGGCCTGGCGGACATTGTTGATCCACACCTCCGGGGTGATCTCCAGGTCGAAGAGCTCCACCGTGAAGGTGATCCGCTTGTCCGTGGCCGTGTCGGTGACCTCGAAGCGGGTGGTCCCCGGCCGGTCGCCGAAGACCACGTCGCCGTACTGCGGATCGACATAGGCGACGTAGGTGGCGGGGTCGGGGGTGGGCTGCGGCGCGGTGGCGTCGTTCACCCAGCCGGTGGCGTCGAGGGTGCGGTAGTGGAGGGCGGGGGAGGAGGCAATGTCGTAGGTCGCCCCCCTGTCCGGCCCGCGCTGGGCGGTTCGGGTTACATGGAGGCGGAGCCGCTCGCGGGTGCGGTAGCTTGTGATCGGCCCGGTGATGGCGAGGTCATAGTCGGTGTCAGCGATCGCCAGGACGCCCGCCCCGGGGTTACCCGCCGCCCCGGTGTCGCGGAAGCGGACCATGGTCTCACCGACCTGGTTGCCGAAGGTGAGCTGGGGTGTGGGTGGACCGGCCACCGTGGCTACCGCTGCGTGGTCGGTGGTCGCTCGGATGGCCGGATCTGCCGTGAGATTGAGGGGGGCGCCCTGGGAGAGGGTGGCGGTGAGGGTGATCTTTTGAGTCGAGGCGGCGGTGACAGTGCGCACCACGCTCGGGGTCGCGTCGAGCTCTTCGAGGACAAAATGGGCGGCGTCCGAGGCGGTGGCATCGGCGAGGCTCCGCGCCTCCACGGTGATCGCCAGGGGTGCGGCGGGCATCGTCATGGGTGCCTTGTAGAGGCCCACGGGCGAGATCGTTCCGGTCGTCGGCGTCCCGCCCTGAGTGCCGTTGATGAACCACTGGATCCGCTGGTCGGTGGTCCCGGCGACGGGGGCGGTGAAGGCCACGGTGGCGCCAAGGGCGACCCGTTTCGGCTGCGGGGCGACGGTCACGTTCACCCCTGCTCCCGGCGTTGGCGGGGCCACCAGGGTGACCTCGGCGCGCGCCGAGACGCGCGGATCCGCCTGACTCACCGCCTCCACGGCGGCTGGGTTACCGGATGTAGGGATCGAGGTCGGCGCGGTGTAGTGGCCACCCGCGCCGATCCAGCCCACGTCGGTGTTGCCGCCGTCGAGGCCGTTGACTCGCCACTGGATCGCGTCGAGGCCCGAGATCCCCGTGGGCTCGACGTGGACCGTGGCGGCAAAGGTGTGGTCGCTGCCGAGGGGGAGGGTGAGCTGCGCCGGGTCCACGGTGACGCTCACCCGGAAGGGGGTGAGGTCGACCTCCGCCCCCTGGGCTGCGTCGGTCGCCAACTCTCCGCGGAGGGGCACCGTGAGGGGCAGGGTGGCGCTCGTGTGGGGGGGGTAGATCCGAGCGGTGGTGAGGCTGCCGTGGCGTCCGTAGGCCGCCGCCA
>CAZRGD010000179.1:0-5687 GCA_964599505.1 uncultured Nitrospirota bacterium
TCTCTACCAGTCGTAGACATCCAGGTCGGCCCCCCCCAGTGGCAGCTCAGAGCGCTGCCTCACCCGTGCGCCGGGGAGGTAGTCCATCCCACGCTGGATGCCGCGCCGCTCCTCGCACAGGGTCATCACCCCACCCACCAGGTCACGCGGGACGATGAGGGTGGCCTTGATGATCGGCTCGTAGATGGCGCTGATGTGCTGCACCTCCGGCAGGTCGACCGGGTTGTCGATGGTCACGGTGGAGCCGTCGTTGAGCTCCACCCGATAGATCACCGTCGGTGCGGTGGCCAAGAGGCCGACGTTGAATTCCCGCTCCAGCCTTCCCTGGATAATCTCCAGGTGTAGTAGCCCCAAAAAGCCGCAGCGGAAGCCGAAGCCGAGCGCCAGGGACGACTCGGGCTCCCAGGTGAAGGCGGCGTCGTTGAGGGAGAGCTTCTCCAGGGCGTCGCGCAGCTCCTCGTAGTCGGCGGCATCCAGCGGATACAGCCCGGCAAAGACCATCGGCTGCGCCTTGCGGAAGCCGGGGTAGGGGTCGGTGGTGGGCCGCTCCGCGTGGGTCACCGTATCGCCCACTCGCACCTCCTTCACCTCCTTGACGGCGGCGGCGATGTACCCCACGTCGCCTGGGCCGAGGCGCTTCAAGGGGGTTCGGCTGGGCGTGAAGACCCCCACCTCATCCACCTCCGCCCGGTGGCCCGTGGCCATGAAGAGGATCGCGTCGCCGGGCGCCACCTCACCGTCAATCATCCGCACCAGGGCGACCGCGCCCACGTACGGATCGAACCACGAGTCGAAGATCATCGCCTTGAGCGGCGCCGATGGATCGCCGGTGGGGGGCGGGACCTTGGCCACCACCTGCTCCAGGACCGCGCGGATCCCGGTCCCCGTCTTGGCGCTGGTGAGCAGCGCCTCGGAGGCGTCGAGCCCCACCACCTCCTCAATCTGCTCGCGTACCCCCTCCGGATCGGCGGCCGGCATGTCGATCTTGTTGATCACCGGGAGGATCTCCAGGTCGTGCTCCAGGGCGAGGTAGACGTTTGCCAGGGTCTGCGCCTGCACCCCCTGGGTGGCGTCCACCACCAGCAGAGCCCCCTCGCAGGCGGCGAGCGAGCGGGAGACCTCATAGGTGAAGTCCACGTGGCCCGGGGTGTCGATCAGGTTCAACTGGTAAGTCTCACCGTCGTCCGCCTGGTAGGCGAGGCGCACCGTCTGCGCCTTGATGGTGATCCCCCGTTCGCGCTCCAGGTCCATCTTGTCGAGAAACTGGGCCGCCATATCCCGCTCCGAGACCGCTCCGGTGAGGCGGAGAAAACAGTCCGCCAGGGTCGACTTGCCGTGGTCGATGTGGGCGATGATCGAAAAATTGCGGATGTGGTCGGTGTTCATGGGGCGTCCAAAGACAGACCGGCGAGTATGGCGCGCCCGGCCATCCGCGGACCACCCCGCCCCGGGGTGATCTCGCCATCGCCGTCCCCCCTCCGGGGCGGTCTCCCTACGACACCGCGTTGCGCAGGACTGCGCGCAGCTCTTCTATGAGGTAGGGCTTTTGCAGGGCGGCGATGAAGCCATGGTCGCGGTGGTGCGACAGGACCGGGTCGTTGGAGTAACCGCTCGATACCACCAGCTTCGCCTGCGGATCGATCGCGTGGATGCGCGTCGCGGTCTCCTGCCCCCCCATCCCCCCGGGGACCGTCAGGTCGACGATCACCACCCCGAAGGGGTTTCCCGCCTCGCGTGCCTCGCGGTAGCGGTCGATCGCCTCCTCGCCGTCCCGTGCCCCTTCGACCGCGTAGCCCGTGTGGGTGAGCATCTGCATCGTCGTCTTCAGGACCATCGTGTCGTCATCCATGACCAGCACCCGCGCCCGCCCCCCCTCGGGGTGCGCGGCTGCGGTCTCCCCCTTCGTCGCCACGGGCGTCCGGTCCGAGGCCGGGAGGTAGAGGGTGAAGATGGTCCCCTCACCCGGTTCGGAGGCGACGCTGATGTGACCATCGTGCTTGACGATGATCGAGTGGGTGATCGCCAGGCCGAGGCCGCTCCCGCCCTCTTTGGTGGTGAAGTAGGGATCGAAGATCCGATCCAGGTCCGCCTCGGGGATCCCCTTTCCCTCGTCGGCGAGGGTGAGCTTGATGTATGGCGCCGAGTGCAGGGTGGGGTACTCTCTTTTGCCGTTAGCGACGTTGCCACCGCGGATGGTGATGGTGCCCCCCTCCGGCATGGCGTGGAGGGCGTTGAGGACGAGGTTCTGGATCACCTGACTGATCTGCCCCGTGTCGATCTCCACCAGGGCGAGATCTTCCGCGATGGCATAGGTACACCCCACCGGGCTTCCCCGGAGGACGAAGCTCGCCGAGTCGCGGATTACCTCCTCGATCGAGGCAGTCGTGCGGACCGGCTCTCCCCCCTTAGAAAAGGTGAGGAGCTGCTGGGTGAGCGCCGTCGCGCGAAGGGCGGCCTTCTTCGCCACTTCGACGAGCTCCCGTGGCTTCGACTCCTCGGGGAGGATATCCAGCGCCAGGGAGAGCGTCCCGAGGATCGCCGCCAGGAGGTTGTTGAAGTCGTGGGCAATACCACCGGCGAGGATGCCAACGGACTCGAGCTTGTGGACCTTCAGGAGCTCCTGCTCGATCAGCCTCTCCGCGGTGACGTCGCGAAAGACGAGAACCACCCCCACCACCCGGCTCTGTCGATCCCGAATCGGGGCGCCACTGTCGGCGATGGGGATCTGGCGGCCATCTTTGGAGATGAGCACGGTGTGGTTGGCCAGACCGACGACACGGCCGTCCAATAGCACCCGTTCCACGGGGCTCGCACACGGCTCCTGGGTCCGCTCGTTGACGATGTGGAACACCTCCTGGAGCGGCCGATTCGCTGCCTCCTCTTGCCTCCAGCCGGAGAGCCGCTCCGCCACCTTGTTCACCAGCACCACCCGGCCGTCCGTGTCGGTGGTGATCACCCCGTCCCCGATACTGCGCAGGGTGACCGCGAGCTGCTCCCGCTCGCGGGCGATCTCCTCTTCGGCGCGAAGGCGCTCGGTGATGTCCTCGCCGGAGAAGAGGATCTCCTCGATCTCGCCCTTGTCGTTGCGGATCACCGTGTTGTGAAAGGAGATCAACCGCTCTTCGCCGCTCTTGGTGACCAGCGGATTGACGAAATGCTCCACCGGCTCGATCTTCCCCGCCATGAGCTGGACAAAGACATTGCCCACCTCTCCTCGGATACGCTTCGGGATGAAGAGGTCGAACCAGTTCTTGCCGATCACCTCCTCCGCCTCATAGCCGAGGATCTCGCACCCCTTGGGATTGATCAGGGTGGTGTTGGCGTTGCGGTCGATGGTCGCGAACATCACCTTCGCGACTTGCAGATAGAGCTCCGCACGTCCAGGCCGACCTTCGAGACTGTTTTTCAGCATCGCGCGCTCTCCAACCGTCGACCCAGCCACACGACACGACGGTGCCGCTGGAAGAGGATGGTACAAACAATTGCAAGGAGGGAAGGGGAGGCTTTGGGGTCAGGTCTTTCATTGCCACATTTCGAAGAAATGTGGCAATGAAAGACCTGACCCCAAAGCCTCCCCTACGGCGTTCCTCCCCTGTCGCCGATGGATTGGGGACGATGTCCATGGGTCAGGAGGCTGCGGTGGCGGATCACGAGGCGATGGAGCGGGTGGTGGCGCGGGAGCGCGACGGCAAGGCGGGGATCCCCTTTTGCTGTCTGCGCCACGGTGGGCGGCGGCTGGCGGTGCCGGTGGCCGAGCTGCGCGCCATCCTCACCCCGGGGCCGGTAACGCCGCTCCCGGACGCGCCGGTCCATCTCCTCGGGGTGATCCACTGGCGCGGCGAGGTCCTGCCGCTCCTGGACGGCGACCAGATTCTCGGCCCGGGTGAAGGGGCGGAGCGGTTTCTCGTCTTCGAGAACAGCGGCGTGCCGGTGGCGGTGCGTTTGCATGGGAGCGCCGCCCTCACCCACGTGGCCGCGGAGGATGTGGTGGAGCCCGAGGGGATTCAGGTCTCCGACTACACCCGCGCCCTCTTTCTCCATCAAGGAGAGATGGTCGAGGTGGTCGAGGTGGCGGGGCTCTTGGACGCGTATCGAGTTTGAGGCCAACTGGCGGCCGGCCGACGGCTTTCAGCCTTCAGCGATCAGCTCTCAGCCGAGAAATACCGGGGGTCCGGTGAAGATCGAGGGGTTGCATTGCTCTCGCGGGAGGGGGGCGCTTGCTGGAAGGGGATGCAGTTACCGCTGCCCGCTGAATGCGTCACCCGTAAGCCACGCGGCCGGCGTGCCGATGAGGGGGAGATGGAGCCTCACGCCGACACCGATACCACCTCGACCCGAACCGTCACCATCCCGTCCCCGCGTCGTCTTCCCCTGCGGGCGTCGTTGATCTCGGTGGTGGTGGCCATCCTTGTTGCCTCCTTCGCGATCGCCCTGGCGGCCATGGCGCAGGGAAAGATCGCCTTTGCCATGGGAGGCGCGGCTGGGGGGATCGTGTTGGTTTGCCTCTGGATCGCCCATGACCTCGGTCGCCGGGTGATTGTGCCGGTGGAGCGGGTGCGGGCGGCGGTGCGCCGCCTCGGCGAGGGCGATGTAGCTGCGGTCACCGAGGGGGGCGCTGCCGCGGAGCTCGCGCGGCTGGCGCAGTCGGTGGCCGAGCGGGGCACCAAGCTGCGCCGCCTGGTGCGTTCGGAGACGGAGCGGCAGCGGATGCAGGAGCAGCTCATGGAGCTCCTGCGCATCGTCTCCGCCGCCTCCGAGGGGCAGCTCAACCTGCGTGCCACGGTCACCCCGGACGAGCTCGGCTCCCTGGCCGATGCCTTCAACACGATGGTGAGTCGCCTTGCCTCCCTGGTGAGCAAGATGCGTGACACCTCGGTGGAGGTGAGCGGCGCGACCAAGTCGATCGCCGGCTCTGCCGAGACGATGAAGAGCGGCGTGGACGAGCAGAGCCGCCACATCCGCGCCACCTGCACGCTGATGGAGGCGATCGCTGCCTCCATGCGTGAGGTGACCGACAATGCCCTCGCCGCCGCCGAGGCGGCGGGCCAGGCGTTGCAGCGGGCCAAGCAGGGGGAGGAGGTGGTGGAGGAGACGACCAGCTCCATGGGCAAGATCCGCGCCACCGTCGAGTCCGCGGGCGAGAAGGTCCGCCGCCTCGGCGAGCGTTCCATCGAGGTGGGCGAGATCAACCAGCTCATTGAGGAGATCGCCAACCAGACCAACCTCTTGGCGATCAATACCGCCATCGAGGCGGCGCGCGCCGGCGAGCACGGTAAGGGGTTCGGGGTGGTGGCCGACGAGGTGCAGAAGCTCGCCGAGCGTTCTTCCGAGGCGACGGCGGAGATCTCCCGCCTCATCTCCACCATCCAGGAGGAGACCCGCGAGGTGGTGGCGGAGATGGAGCAGGGTAGGAGCCAGGTGGAGGCGGGGTCCTGCCAGGCGGAGGAGGCGAGCCGGGCGCTCAACGCTATCGAAGAGGTGGTGGGTGAGGTCTTCGTTCGCTTCCAGCAGATCTCCGAGGCCGTGGAGACGAAGGCGAAGGACACGGATGAGGTGGTCGCCGGGATGACCACCCTGTCGCAGGTGGCGGCGACCTCAGAGGAGGAGATCACCAAGACGGTGGAGCGGATCCGTGGCCTGGCCACCATGTCCGACGACCTGGTGGAGGTGATCGGGAGGTTCCAGGT
>CAZRGD010000180.1:0-5671 GCA_964599505.1 uncultured Nitrospirota bacterium
CACCCTACGAAATGGAGCCGGTCACTCCATAGGGTCTTCATGCTCTTCATGGTGAGCAATGCCTTCCAGGCCGCTGCCCCATCCTGTGACCGCCGCCAATGACACCCTCGCTCCGGCGGTCCTCTCCCTTCCGTGTCGTTCCGTGGATGCCGTGGCGAATGTCGCCTTCCAGGCCGCCGCCGCATCCGTGACCGCCGCCGAAGACGCCTGCTCCCCGGCGGCCATCTCTCTTGCGAATCAATAATGTGCCCCCATCCACGCGCGGCACGCCGCCACGAGAGTTGTGGCGACCTCTACACCCTGGAGGCCATCGTGCTCCCGGTAGACATCGGCCGGGGTGAGGTCGGGTAGGCCGTTGGGGTACGAGCCATCGCTCTGCCTGGTGCCGGCCTTTCTCACGACTCATAGAGCACCTCTCCCTCGCGCAAGGCCGTTGCCACGAAGGGGCGATCGGCGGATCGCCGCCAGCTCTTCGGGGGTGTAGATGAGCAGGTCGACCGCGTGTCTCCCCAGTGCCGTGGTGATCTCCGCGAGGATCCCGTCATACCGGTCGAGGAAGCGCTTGTCCGTCTCCTGAACCAAGATCAGGTCGACATCGCTGTGGCGTGACAGGTCGACCGCGTGCCATCGAACCGAAGAGGATCGCACGGCGGACCCCATACCGTTGCGAGATCGGCCGCAGGGTCTGCCCCAATCGTTCACGTAGTTCCTCGTTCACGGATGCCTCGAATCTTCGGATCACGCCTCAATGTTTGGTGTTGGGTTTACCGTAAGAGATCTGTGTTGATCTGCGTAGATCTGCGGATAACCCGGCCCGCCAGTGCGACCCAGCCGTTGCGTTCGAGCCGCCCTTCTACCTGCCAGCCGGCGTCGCCCAAGGCGGCGGTGACCTCCGCTTCGCGCTCGGCGAGGATGCCGGCGAGGAATAGGCGACCACCGCCGCCGGCCACGAGGCCGAGGAGGGTGGGGAGGAGGGTGAGGATCGCCGAGGCGGTGAGGTTGGCGATGACCGTCGGGGCGGGGGTGAGTGGCGTGGTCGCGAGGTCGCCGTGGACCACCTCGACCGGCTCGGCACCATTGGCCGTGGCGTTGCGGCGGGCGGTGGCGCAGGCGATGGGATCGTTGTCGATCGCCGTCACCGGGGCAAAGCCGAGGTGGTGGGCGGCGATCGCCAGGACCCCCGAGCCGCAGCCGGCGTCGATGAGCCCGCCGGGGTTGGCGCCACCCTTGGCGCCACCCTTGGCGGCCCGCTCGACGAGCCAGGCGAGGCAGGCATAGGTGGTGGCGTGGTGGCCGGTGCCGAAGGCCATCTGTGGGTCGATCCGCAGGCGGATCTTTCCCGCCGGCAAGGGGCCATCCCACCAGGTGGGCGCTACCACCAGCCGCTCCCCAATCGTCACCGGGGCGAACTCCTGACGAAACGCCTCCTGCCAGTCACGGTCGTGGTAGGGCTCGGAGCGCAGGGAGAAGGGGAGGTCGATTCCCGACGCCTCAAGGAAGGCGGCAACCCGAGTCTCCAGCCCGGCGGCCACGGTGGCGGGGAGGATCGCGGTGAGCTCCGACTCATCCCCCGTCTCGGAGAGCGACACGGCCCCCGGGTCGAGGGACCAGAGGAGCTCCTCGACCGCACCGGCAGCCACGGCGGGGAGGCGAAGGTGGACCTGGACGGGGCTCTCCATGGGCGCAGGGTACGTTGGCGGTGCGAAGCTGTCGTCGGGCCGCAATTTGCCCTCCGGATAAAACCACGAAGATCACGAAGGCCACGAAGGGGAGTGGTGTCTCCGGTTGCGGAACGAGACGGCAGTGCCGAGTGAAAACGGTTTCAACGCGAAGAGGATCAGCGGAAATAGCAATGCAGACCGAGATGGGACCGTCCGTAGGGCGGGCTTCAGCCCGCCGAGCACCGTACCTTCTTGAGATGACGGCGTCGGTCGGCTGAAGCCGACCCTACGGTCAGGTACCACATCTTGTTTCCGCTGATCCACAGAGACACAGAGGGCACAGAGAACTACAAGGGATCGTCGAGGAGGGGCGACAACCCACAATCGTCGGGTGGGTAGCGCGCGCCTGGAAGTCGCATCACTCACCGCCAAAACGCCATCACTTACCGCGAAGACGCAAAGGGCGCGAAGGATTCGTCCCTCTCCTCGTTCGCGATCGAGGCCGACCGGGGAACAGAGAGCCTCCGGCAGGAGTCGGGTCGCCAGAGCAGGGCCGCGATCCCCGTGTATGCCAGCAAACGCCGTCGCTCGTGGTTGGGCGCATCGCCGACTGCCACGCCTCTCCCCCTTTTTGCGCCCTTGCGTCTTTGCGTTGAGATCTGGCCAACATCGTCGCTTCAGTCTGTCTCACGGCTTGCAGCGGCACACCGGTTCCCTTGCCGAATTATGGGGCGACGCCGACAAAGGGGGGAGCCTGGATCGTCCATGCGTCTCCTCGCCCCCCTCCCCCTCCTCATCCTCTTTCTGGCCGCCGGCTGCGGCTTTTCCTCGTCCTCGGGTAGCGATGCGCCTCTCGCCAGTGAGGCGGACGACGTCCTGGCGCGGGAGGTGACCGGCGTCGGGGAGATCGCGGGGACCTACGCCGTCACCCTCGAGTCGACCCTGCGGCTGCGGTCCACCGGCTCCTTCGTCGACCGCTTCAAGGTGAACACGGAGCTCGCCTGCTTCTTCTCGTCGGGGTGTGCCGAGGCGGTGGGGCGGATCGCCAAGGTGGAGTCGGCGGCGGATCTCCTCGATCCCCACTGCGACGAGTGGGAGGCGAGCCAGGACGGCGACAACACGACTACCGTGGTCTGTCGCCAGACCGGAAGGCGGGCGGAGGTGACGGTGGCGGGCGGCGAGGTGTCGATCCTTCTCGCCACCGAGGGGGGCGACATGGAGACGAGCCGGGCGGTCGTGCCGTCGCCGGGCTCACCGGTAGTGGTGGACGATCTGGTGAAGGAGCTCGGTG
This sequence comes from uncultured Nitrospirota bacterium, assembly GCA_964599505.1. GTDB lineage: Bacteria > CG2-30-53-67 > CG2-30-53-67 > CG2-30-70-394 > CG2-30-70-394 > CG2-30-70-394. Next base: position 2,953 of record CAZRGD010000180.1, read on the forward strand.
GCCCCCTGGAGCTCTACTTCACTCCCGAGGGGGTGGTGGCGGCGCGTGAAGCGACCGCCGACTCGGGGCTGGTGGCGGACGTGGTGCGGGTGATGGACGACGCCGGCCTCGACGTGGGGGTGCTCCTCGACTTCACCCTCCGCGGCGGCCGCGACGGCGCCCCGGCGCCGGAGGTGACGAACGTGTTGCAGTACTTCTCCGGCTCCCGGTAGCCGGACAGGGATTCGCCACGGGCACGGAAGGGGACGTGGAAGGAGGGCAGCACGCCTTCTCTGGAACTGCCTATCCCCTTATCTCATGACGGACGGCGTACTTCATTCTGAGAACAACAGGTTGAGCATGGCGAGTGACATGGCATCCACCCGCATAGGGGGGGAGGCGTTTTCAAGTACGACATCTCACTCTTCCTCGATCGGGAAATGGACAACCCCTCGAAGGGGAAATTCGCCACAGAGGGCACAGAGGGCACAGAGAACCTCATCAGAAAACAGCATGATGTTTGCGTCCGCGGTGGTCGTCCCTTCTTGACGATTCTCTGTGCCCTCTGAGCCCTCTGTGGCGAAATCGCCTTCAAGGCTGGCACCGTGACCACCTGGTGATTCCTTCGATTCTGATAGGTGGATCCCCTTCCCCCCAACCCCTCTCCCTGTCTTCGTGGTGAACTACGCCGGGAAAGGCAAAAAGAGAGGCCCCGCGGGTTTTCCCACGGGGCCTCTCAATGTGACTGGCGTCGCTTCGAGCTTAGAAGGTCCCGGTGACGTTGAGACCGTAGACGTTCTGGTCGTACTGGCGGTCCGGCTCGCCGTCGGAGCCGTCGAAGTTGGAGTCATTCTTGACGTGGCGGTACTGGAGGCCGAGCTGGAAGTGGTCGTTGAGCTGGCGGGTGACACCGGCGGTGTAGCGCTGCTGGTCGTCGTTGCGGGTGTCGCGGAACCGCTTGTCCGCCTTCAGATAGAGAATATCGTCGTCGGCGTAGTCCTTGGAGATGTACTCGAGGCCGAGGTCGATGGCGGTCGCCTCGTCGTAGATCGGCACGTGGGCGTTGAGGTAGACCCCCTTCTGGTCAAAGGAGTAGGAGCGGAAGAAGCGGCGCCGCTGCACCTTCACCAGCTTCAGGAAGCGGGTGCGACCGAAGAAGATCTGGTCGCCCTCCTGGTCGTTGCGGTCCTCCTTGCCGAAGCGCAGGCCGAGTTGGAGGAAGCCCTTCTTGTTGTGGAAGAACCAGAGCTGGCTGAGGTCGGTGCGGTGGGTGTCGCCGGCGAGGTAGTCGTACCGGTCGTCCTCGGAGTTGATGTTCTGGTAGTGGTACTCGAAGGCGGTGGCGAGGTTGTGCGCCTCGAACGCCTTGGCGTCGGCAAAGACGTTGTGGGTCGACTCGAAATCGTTGCTGTCCAAAAGGTCCCAGTAGTAGGCGTAGCGCAGGCCGAAGACCATCGGCGCCCACGGGCTCTGCCAGTACTGCTGGTAGCCGAGCTCGAAGCTGTGGCGCTGGAAGTCGAACTGGTCGACCGAGTCGTGGAGCGACTGGAAGAAGGCGTAGCGGGCGGTGAGGCGGCGATCCGTCTTGCTCCACAGGTCGTATTCACCGGAGAGGAAGAGGTTGACCAAGGTGTCGCTGTCGTCGAGCTGTTCTCCGTTGACCACCAGGTTTTCGTTGGTGAGCAGGATGTTGTCGTCGTACTCCACCGAGACGTAGGTCTTCAGCCGCCACTTCTTGGCGCGCTCTTTCTTGACCGACTGGATCTTCCGCTGCCGCTCGATAATCTGCAGGTAGCTCTTTGCGGACTCGGCGTACTTGGAGGGGCCGGCGACGCGGATGGCCTCATCGAAGGCATGCTCCGAGCCGTCGAGGTCGTTGTTGTCGTATTTCGCCACCCCCGCCATGTAGTGGAAGATCGCCTCGTCGTCCTTGAGCTGGACCGCCGAGTCGAAGTACTGGGCCGCCAGGGCCGGCTTGCCCATCTTGTAGTAGGTGTAGCCGAGGGAGTAGTGGAGGTACGGGTTCTTCGGATTGTCTTCGAGGCCGGCGAGGAACTCCTTCAGGGCCGGGTCGTACTCCCCGTTCATGAAGTGGTAGACCCCCTTCAGGTAGTGGGGGTCCTTGAGGTCGTCACGCCGGGCGGCGTGCTCCCCTTCGAGGTCCGAGACCATGGCGGTGAGGCTCTCGCCACCCTGGGCCTCGGATGTCTCCCCCTGCGGCGGGGTTGTCGCATCCTGCGCCTGTGCAGGCGTTGCGGCGAGGGGAAGCAGAAAGAGCCACGCGGCGAGGACGGAAATGAGGGTGAGAGGTCGCATAGGCTTTCTCTTGGTGGCAGCCGGTAGGGGCGGGTGGTTACGGTTCGGCAAAGGGGTGGTCACGTGGGGGATCCTCACAGGCGCTTGATGAAGCCGATGATCGGGTCCAATGGGGTCTTCAGGTCGATGAACGGGATGTCCGGGGTGAGGATCGGCCGGCCGAAGAGCCAGGTGTTGAGCTCCACCAGGGGTGGGTCGAACTTGAAGAAGAGGAAGTCAGGGCGCGGCCACGGGACGCCGAGAAACTCGCCCCCTTTGTCGGCGAAGGGAATGTTCACGTCGACGAAGGGAATGTCCGGGGTGAGGAAGCGGCCCACCTTCAGGTCCACCAGCGGTACGTCGGGAAGGTTGTTGTAGAGGAAGGCGACGATCGAGTAGGCCGGGGTACGAATGAAGGGGATGTCCGGGGTGACGATCGGTAGGG
>CAZRGD010000181.1:0-5666 GCA_964599505.1 uncultured Nitrospirota bacterium
GCAGGGGTACAAGTGGCGACTGGGGTGGGGGAGGGGCAGGGTCAGGGAGAGCAAGGGAATATCCGAGGTGAGGAGGCGGGCAACCGGCAGGGCCACCAGCGGTACGTCGGGAAGGGTGTTGTAGAGGAAGGCGAAGATCGAGTAGGGCGGGGGACGGATGAAGGGGATGTCCGGGGTGACGATCGGTAGGTGGGGCAGTGCCGGTGCCCATCCCCAGTGGATGTCGATGAAGGGAAGGTCCTGGAAGCGGTTGCGGATGCCGGACTTGTGGTGGTTGCCGAACGGGGTGGTGAAGAATCCCTGCTTGAAGTCGTGGCCGGGAACCGTGTCGGGGTCGAGAAGCGCCGCGGTAAGGAAGGGCGTCGGCGGCGGGATCGCCGGCATCATCCGCGCCGCGTCCTCAGCCGAGACCTGAAAGGGCGGCAGGAGGTCGACCTCGACCCGTGCCGGAACCTTGCCGGGGATGTCGAGGTCGGCGGCGACGAACAGCATCCGTACGATGGAGCGCACCGGCAGGTGGCGGGTCACCCCCTTGCGGATGATCTCCTCCACCTGCGCCTCGGCGAGCCCCTTGGCGATGAGCGACTCGCCGGTCGCCCGCACGAAGGCGTGCTGCGCCGCGGTGGCGCCGCTGGGAGCGAGGAGCTCGTCGTAGTTGATCGCGGCGGCAGCGGGCCAGGCGGCGAGCCCGATGGCGAGGAGGACGGTGAGGCGCCGGAGGAGGGGGTGGGTGGTGGACATGGATCGGTGGGTGGGGTGGGTGAGAAATTCGCCGGGGAGGGCAGCGTACCAGTGGAGGGGCTACAACGAGTGGGCGATGCGCGCAGCGATGGAGACGATGCGATCCGCCGGCAGGAGCGGCAGGTTGGGGACGTAGATCGGCAGGCCGCCGAACTCGCCGACCTTTTCGACGAAGGGCCGCAACAGCGGCGGGACGAGCGGGATGGTGGGCGCCAGGAGGGGGAATCCACCGACGTCCGCGACCTCATCCACGAAGGGGAGGTCGATGGAGATGAAGGGGAGGTCGGGTTCGAGGATCGGGATGCCGTGGAAGCTCCCGCGCTTGTTGACCAGGGGAATGTCGATGTCGCCGAAGGCGAAGTCCGGGGTGAGGAAACGGATGCCGAGGGGCGAGTTGTGGAAGCCGATCTTCGCCACCTTCACGAACGGGACGTCGGGCCGCTTCGGCAGGGCCTTCCACAGGGGAAACTGCGGTACCAGGACCGGCAGGCCGAGGAAGTTTTTCACCTCCACCAGCCCGAGCATCTCCAAGGGGAGCTTCGGTCGGTCGATGACGTTGCCGGTAAGGCCCACCAGCGCGGTGCCAACGAGGAAGTGGCTGGCGATCCCGACCCGCGCCGCCAGGCTGCCGGTGGGGATCGCGCCGGCGACGATCAGCTCACCCGGTACCCGCACCTCGCGATGGTTGACCGGCAGGATGCGGAAGAAGGGGAGGTCGGGGAGGAGGAGGGGAAAGCCGTCGATAAGGACCAGATCGTGGAACGGCAGGTCGGGCAACTCGGGAAAGGGGTTGACCATCGGCAACCGCGTGTCCACGTCGGAGAAGGCCGATGGCGTGAGCCGGTAGTCCGCGCTCGGGTTGTCCGCGGCGTCGACGAGCGCCTCGCCCGGGTCGAGTAGGGTGGCGAACTGGGGTGCCGGCCGCGGCTTTTTCTCCGGCGGCAGCTCGGGGGTGGTGAGGTCGGGCTCGATCCGGTCGCTGGCGGCGGCGGTCGGGCTCACTGCCGGCCGCGGCTCCCCGGCCCCCATGATCAGCACCTGGGCGAGCTGGTCCGCCGGTTTGCACTTGGCGACGTTCTCCGCCACCAGGGACTCCACCTCGTTACCGCCCGCGGCGTACACCTCCGCCGCGGAGACCAGGACCTCGACGTCCTCGGCGGTGTAGTTGCAGGCAGCCGCCTGCGCCTCGATCAGGCCACGTACGTCGGCTCCCGCGGGGGTCGCCAACAGCAGCAACACCGCAGTGCCACAGGCCGCCCGGAAGATCTCCTTGCCTCGTTTCACCACCTGCCCTCCCGATCGCATCTGGTCCCTCCTCATACCCTTCTCCCGTCACCGGTTGTGCGCCTCCGGAACGCGCGCGGCCGGAAGGGACAGAACTGGCGACCTTACGGATGGGCCAAAACCGGTGTCAAGGCCACCCTGGTCGCCAAACATTCTTCCAACCCCTTCTAAAACAAGGGATATTTCCTGACCTCGGCGGGGGGGGAGACGACCCCCGCATGGCCCTTTCAGAGCCATGTACAACTAAAAGGATCCACAAAAAGGCATGTTGCAGGAATTGGAGGGCATCTGTCACCCCAGCCAGGCGTCTGTCGGGCTTAGGTGATCGTTGCAGTAGATCGTGCATCCGTCTGCCACCTAGATTCTGCAATCCTTCGAGCACCGAGGCAGGTCCTTCTGCAAGGCGGCGAGCCGATTTCGGCGCAGGCGTACTTGAGGTACGGTGAGCACGAAATCGGTGAAGCCAACGCCGCAGAAGGGCCTGAATCGGCGGCCGAATGCCGAAGGAGTGCAGAATCTAGGTGGCAGGCTCCTAGGGTTGTTGCGGTGTCGTCGCGGTCTCCTCCTCGGGCGCCGCGGTTGCGTTGTCGCGGTGGAAGATGCGCGCGATCCATACGGAGAGCTCGTACATCACCAACAGGGGCACCGCCATGAGGCATTGGGTCACCGGGTCCGGGGGGGTGAGGACGGCGCCGAAGACGAAGGCGACGAGCAACGCGTAACGTCGGTTGCGCGCCAACAGCTCCGGCGGCAGGAGGCCGAGGCGGGTGAGGACGAAGACCACCACCGGCATCTGAAAGACCAGCCCGAAGGCGAGCATCATCCGGATCGAGAAGCCGAGATATTTGGAGACGTTGAGGGTGGCGACCAGGGTCGGATCGAAGTGGAGGAAGAACTCCACTGCGTAGGGCAGCACCACAGTGAAGGCGAGGGTGGTGCCGGCGAGGAAGAAGAGGGTGGCGAAGAGGACGAAGGGGATGACGTAGCGCCGCTCTTTCGCCAGCAGCCCGGGCGCCGCGAAGCGATAGAGCTGGTAGAAGATCACCGGCAGGGCGAGGAGCAGACCGGTGAAGAAGGCCGCCTTCAGGTGGGTGATGAACGGCTCCATGAGGCTGAAGTAGTTCAGCGCCGCACCCGGGGCTCCCCGATTGAGGGGGATCTCCATGAAGGTGATGATCCGCTCGGAGAAGGCGTAGGAGGCGCCGAACCCCACGAACAGCGCGATCACCGCACGCAGGAGCCGTGACCGTAGCTCCTCGAGATGCCCGGTGAGGGGCATCTCCACATCAGGCATGGTGGGTGCCGTCCTCTTCGCGCCGCGCCTCGGACGAGGGGGCGTCATCTGCCGTGGTCTCGCCGTCGGCCGCGACCGTCGTGTCATCCTCAGCCACCGTGCTCGCGGCTTCACCCTCCTCCTTGGCGGCGGTGTCGAGGGCGTCGGCCGCCTTGGCCGCCACCACCGGGTCGTCGCCCTCGGCCGCATCGGCGGTAAAGAGCTCCGGTGTCTGCGGCGCCGGTGCCGGCGGGAGTTGGACCGGCTGCGGGGTCGGTGCGGGCGGCGGCTCGGTGGAGACGGCGCTGCGCATCTCGGTGCTTGCCTTGCGGAACTCGGCGATCCCGCGGCCCAGCGATTTGGCGATCTCCGGTAGCCGCTTCGGCCCCAGGACCAGGAGGGCGACCACCAGGATCACCAGAAGCTCAGGCATACCGATTCCAAACATGGATCTCTCCTGCCACGGCCCTGTTCGTACGTCGCCGAGGAACGACCATTAGAGCCGTGACCGTGGCCACCGGTCAAGAAATCGCGCAGCGATTTCTTGCTCACAGGGGTCGCGCTCGGTAGCATCGCGCGCTTGTTTCTGCGCCACGGCCGGAGTGTGGTCGCGGTCGTGGGTCCCTTGTCACCGGAGCGTTTATGGGCCTCTTCTCCAACCTTCTCACCTTCCGGGGTGGCATCCATCCACCGACGTGCAAGGAGCGGACCAATCACGGCCGCATCGAGGTGGCGTTGGCCCCGAGCCGGGTGATCATTCCGGTGGCGCAGCACATCGGGGCGCCCGCCGACGTGGTGGTGAAGAAGAAGGAGAAGGTAAAACGCGGCCAGGTGATCGCCGCCGCCAAGGGGTTCGTCTCGGCGCCGATCCACGCCTCCATCTCCGGGACGGTGAAGGAGGTCGGCCCCGCCTACTCCGCCAACGGTCAGCGGGTCGAGTGCGTCACCATCGAGTCCGACGGTGAGGACCAGTGGCTCGAAGGGCTCCTCACGGATCGCCCCGACTACATGGAGCTGGAGCCCGAGGAGCTGCGGGAGATCATCCATACCGCCGGTATCGTCGGTCTCGGTGGCGCCACCTTCCCGTCGCACGTGAAGCTCTCCCCGCCGGCGGAGAAGCCGATCCATACGGTGATCCTCAACGGCGTCGAGTGTGAGCCGTATCTCACCGCCGACCACCTCCTGATGCTCGAACGCGGTGAGGAGGTGGTCGCCGGTCTGCGCCTGATCATGCGGGTGGTGGGCGCCAAGGAGGGGGTGATCGGGATCGAGGCGAACAAGCCCGACGCGATCCGACACCTGAAGCAGCTCACCAAGGGCGACGCCAACATCCGCATCGCGACCTTGCAGGTGAAATACCCCCAGGGCGGCGAAAAGCAGCTCATCTACGCGGTGACTAAGAAGGAGGTCCCCAGCGGCGGCCTGCCCATGGACCTGGGGATCGTGATGAACAACGTCGGCACCGCGGTGGCGATGGTCCGCGCCTGTCGCTTTGGGGAGCCGCTCACCGAGCGGGTGACCACCGTGACCGGCGCCGGGATCGTCAACCCGCGCAACTTCCTCGTCCGCATCGGCACCACCTTCGGTGAGCTCACCGAGCTGTGCGGCGGCTTTTCCGGCGCCATGGGGACGGTGATCAACGGGGGTCCGATGATGGGCATCGCGGTGCCGTCGCTCGACGTGCCGATCATCAAGGGGACCTCGGGCATCCTGGTCTTGGCGAAGGAGGAGCTGCCGCCGGGCGAGTACGAGCCGTGCATCCGCTGCGGCATGTGCGTCCGCGGCTGCCCGGTGCAGCTTGTCCCCTCCGCCCTCTCCGACTACGGCGAGACGCGGATGCTCGACGAGCTGGAGGGGTACAACATCTTCGACTGCATCGAGTGCGGTTCGTGCTCATACGTCTGCCCCTCGAAGCGGCCCATCGTCCAGTTCATCCGCTACGGCAAGCGGGAGATCCTCGCCGAGCGGCAGAAGAAGCGTGACCGCCAGGCCGCCCGCGAGGCGACGGCGGAGACCGCCGAGGTCGCCGCGTAACCTCCCCTCACCCCCTGTTTCCACAAACTGCCTGTCCCCCTAGCTCATGCAGTCCTAAAACAGATCGGCAAATGCGGAACACGAAGGCACGAAATCTTGGAAACCACGAAAAGATTCCATCACGGGGTTTTCGTGTTTTTCTCCCTTTCACGCCTTCGTGTTCCCATCGGAATTCCGACCTGAGATAAGAGGATAGGCGTATCCCACGAAGAGACCATGGCCGATGAGCAGACCCCGACCCCCGCCCCCGAGCCGTCCCCAAAAGGGAGCGGTCTCTTCTACACATCTCCGAGCCCACGAGACTCCTGAGCCTCTCGTATGCCGTCTTCTGCTT
>CAZRGD010000182.1:0-5662 GCA_964599505.1 uncultured Nitrospirota bacterium
AGAGTCGGCGCCCTCGGCACGCACCACCGCCGCCATCATCTCCAGGAGATCGTCGTCCGGCTGGAGTGCCAGACCTTGGGCGATGAGCCCCTGAGGCGCCTCATCGTCTGCGAGGGTGTCGGCCACCGTCTCTGGTTCCAACTCCATCAGGCGGGCGGCGATGTTGGCTGCGAGGCCGTCGCGGCCCGGAACGACGGGTCCCGATCTGTCCAGGTGGCGGAGGAGACGGGCGACCATCTTGCCGGGCAGACGGGGGGTGTCGATGGCGGCGCGAAACGCGTCGTCGACGGGGAGGGCACGAATCAACTCCTCCAGGCTTCCCTTGTGGCGCATCATCTCCTCGACGAACGCCTGCGCCTCGGTGTCGAGGGCCTCATGGGCGCCGAGATGGCCGGTGGCGAGGGCCCGCCAGAGCTGCCGCTGGCGTTCGCAAATCTCCTCGTCCGAGGCGGCGACCGCACTGTGACAGGCGGCGACGGTGACGTACTCCAGCCCCTCCATTGGGAAGTGTGGCAGGGGCGGCGCCTCGACATCCGCGCCCGGTCGCCGGGCGAGGTGGTGGGCGAGGGTGGCCACCTCGTCCGCCTCCGCTCCGGTGTAGACGGTCATCCGGGCGACGCCCAGGGCGTGCAGGTGGTTGGTGAGCGTGGTGAGGAGCGGGTCGAGGGGGGCGACCTCGTGATCGTCGATGATGAGCTGGTTCGGGGCGAAGGCGAGGTGGGTCGTTGTGGCCACCTCCTCGTAGCGCACCACCAGCGCCTCCACCGCCGGTCCCGTCGCCGGGTGGTCACCGCCGTACAGGGTGACTGCGCGCACCGTTCGCTGGAGTTGTCGACACAGCTCCTGGGTGGTGGCGAGGACCAGCTCGGGATGGGGAGAAATATCGTTCGCCATGGACCTACGTCCGCCCGTCGTGGCGCAACCCTCCATATCGGCGCCGCCTTCAATATCCCCAACCAGATCTAAACTTAGTTAGGTGCGGCGGTCGTGTTGCCGATCCAAGGGGTTGGATCCTCTCCGTTCTGTTGCGCAGCGATGAAGCCGGCCTCTCCCACCACCCCCAACCCCCCGGGTCTCTCCCAGCGTGAGCTGGAGCTGTTCGAGGCGGTGTGTGACGGGACGGAGCTGGCGATCGCCTGGTTCGACGCCGCCCTCCAGCTACCGTGGTGCGGATGCCGATTCGCCGAATGGTTCCCGCACGGTCTGCCACCGACCCCGGAGAGGGAGGCGACGGGGTGGGAGGTGGCGGTGCGTGCGACTCTCGACGATAGCACCGTGCGCCAGACCAGCCTGCGACACGATTGTGGCGTGGGGGGGCCGCGGTGGTACCAGATGACCTGCCGCAAGTGGAATGGTGGTGTCCTGGTGGTCGTCGCCGACGTGACCCTTCAACGCCACATACAGGACGATATCCTGCGCAGCGAGCGACTGCAGGGGTTGGGCGGCGTTGCCGCCGGGGTCGCCCACGATTTCAATAATTATCTCACCGGCATCCTGGGGATCGCCGGCATTCTCAAGGAGACCTTGCCCGCCGACGGTGAGGAGGGGCGGATGGTCTCCCGTCTGGAGGGCGCCGCGCGTGCCGCCGCGGGACTCGCCGGGCAGATCCTCACCTACAGCCGTGACGACCCGGAGGAGGTGGGGAACGCCGACCTGTGCGCCTGCGTCGAGGCGATCGCCGCGCTCCTGCGCCATACCCTTGATCCACGCATCGAGGTGCGTACCGATCTCCGCGGGGAGGGGGTGCGTGTCGCCCTCGCGCCGGGTCGGGTGCAGCAGGTGGTGATGAATCTGTGCTGCAACGCCCGCGACGCCATGCCCGCCGGTGGCACCCTGGAGCTGGCGGTGCGCGCCCACGGCAGCCGCGCCACCCTGCGCGTCCGGGACACCGGGATGGGGATGAGCGACGAGGTCAAGCAACGCATCTTCGACCCCTTCTTCACCACCAAGGGGATCGGTCGCGGTACCGGCCTTGGCCTCGCCATGTGTCGCGAGATCGTCCTCGGCGTCGGAGGTGAGATGCGGGTCGAGTCGACCCCCGGCGAGGGGACCCTCTTCGAGATCCACCTGCCCCTGGAGGCGACGCCGGAGGTTGTGGCCGCGGTGTCGGACCTGGTGCCGGCCGGCGGTGAGTCGGCCGGCGGTACCATCTTGGTGGTCGACGACGAGCCACTGGTACGGATGGTCGCCGAGCGTTTCCTTAGCCGCGGCGGCTACACCGTGGTGACCGCCGACGGCGGCGACGCGGCCCTGGAGATCCTCCACCGGCGAGGCGCAGAGATCGACCTCGTCCTCCTCGACCTCACCATGCCGGGCAAGCGTGGCCCGCAGGTGGTGGCCACCCTGCGCGGCTTCCTCCCGGAGCTGCCGGTGGTCATCACCAGCGGCTACAGCGAGCAGTCGGTCACCAATGCAGCCTGGGCGCAGGCGGTCCAGGGCTTTCTCGCCAAGCCCTTCGACCGCAAGGCGCTCATGGCGGCGGTGGCGGGGGCGCTCGTCGCCGACCGGTAGGAGCGGGCCATGCCCGCGATCCGGGTTGTCGCCGACGGCCTGCCGCGCCTTCGGCGCGGATCGCGAGCGGGAGCTCGCTCCTACCTCTGCACGGGACCCAGCGTCCCAATCGATCCACGACCGTGGGTAGGAGCCGGCTCCTGCCGGCGAAACAGGCCCCATCTCGAGATCGGGGGGGTCTGCCCTTCGGCTGGCTCAGGCTCGTATGAGCGCGCCGTTGGTGCGGATCGGGGGCACGGCCCCCTCCTACCTATTTGTTTTCCAGCGCCGCCTTCACCGCCTTTTCGAAGTTGGCGTACGGCTGGGCGCCGCGCAGGTAGCGGCCGTTGACGAAGCTCGCCGGGGTGCCGGTGGCCCCGATCTTGATGGCCTCCTGGGACTCGGCGTCGATCCGCTTGTCGAAGCGATCGGAGTCGATGGCGGCAGTGAACTTGTCCACGTCGAGCCCCACCTTGCCCGCCAGGGCGATGAGGCTGGCGCGGTCGAGACCCTGACCATTGGCCATCAGACCGTCCTTGTACTTCCAGTACTTGCCCTGCGCCTGGGCGGCAAGCTCGGCGCGTGAGGCGAGACGGGCCTGGTTGTGGAAGGGGAGAGGGTGCTGCTTGATGGAGAGCCGTACCTGGTCGGGGAACTTCTCGCGGAGCTGCTTGAGGGTCGGCCAAACCCGGCGGCAGTAGGGGCACTGGGCGTCTTGATAGGTGACCACGGTCACCGGCGCCGACTTCGGCCCCTGGACCGGTGCGGCGCCGATGTGGATGTCGTACCGCTTGTGCGGGTCGACCTGCGGCCCGCGCGGTTTGCGCTTGCGCGGCGGCGGCGGCTTTGGGTGCTCGCCCAATGCCAGGCGGACCTGATACTCGAAGTAGGCGTATGGCTGGGCGCCCACCAGGGGCTTGCCGTTGATGAAGGTGGTGGGGGTGCCGGTGGCACCAAGGCGGATCGCCTCGTTGGCCTCCCCGTCGATCCGCTTGTCGAAGCGGGTCGAGTCGATGGCAGCGGTGAACCTGTCCACGTCGAGCCCCACCGTGCGTGCGAGGGCGATGAGGCCGGCACGGTCGAGCCGTTGTCCCCGTGCCATGAGCTTGTCTTTGTAGGCCCAGTACTTGCCCTGCTCCTGGGCGGCGAGCTCGGCACGGGCGGCAGGGCGCGCCTGTTTGTGGAAGGGCAACGGGTGCTGTTTGATCACCAGACGCACCTTGTCCGGGAAGCTTGCCCGCAGCTTCTCCAGGGTGGGCCAGGCGCGGCGACAGAAGGGGCACTGGGCATCCTGGTAGCTGACCACGGTGACCGGGGCCGCCGCCGGTCCCTGGGCGGGAGCGTCGCCAACCTTTACCTCGTACTGTTTGTTGGGGTCGAGACGTGGCCGTCTGGCCTTCTGCTGCCGTTGTTTCTTGTAGGCCGCCACCCCGTTGCGCGCGGCGACGATCGACTCGCCGGTGGAGAGCTCGGCGATCGCCTGGCGGGCGAAGCGGCGAGAGATGGCGCAGCTCTTGTCTTTGGCGATGCAGTTGGCGAGCGATCCCTTGTTGCAGCCGCACGGGCAGTTCACCCCATTGAGGAACTGGCTCAGCTCCCCCTGCTGGGCGGGCGACAGGTCGGTGGCCTGCGCCTCGATCTCCAGGGGCAACGATGCGGCCGGGGCGAGGGCCGGCAGGAGGAGGGTGAGGAGCGCCACCAGGGCGGTGGCCGCCACACGCGCGGGTGAGTGAGTCCTGCTCAGCCGTTTAGCCATCGCGCTGCATCCTTTGCGAAGTAGGTGAGGATCAAATCGGCGCCGGCGCGGCGGATGGCGGTGAGGGACTCCATCACCACCCGCTCCTCGTCGAACCAGCCGCGCTCGATCGCCGCCTTGAGCATCGAGTACTCGCCGCTCACCTGGTAGGCAGCGAGTGGCTGGTCGAGCTCATCGCGCAGGGTGCGCAAGACGTCGAGGTACGGCATCGCCGGCTTCACCATGATGATGTCCGCCCCCTCCTCGACGTCCATCGCCGCCTCGATCAACCCCTCGCGGCCGTTGGCCGGGTCCATCTGGTAGCCGCGCCGGTCGCCGAACGACGGGGTGGACTCGGCCGCCTCGCGGAATGGGCCGTAGAAGGCGGAGGCGTATTTCACCGCGTAGGCCATGATCGGGAGGTGGCCGTAGTCGGCCTCGTCGAGTCCCTCGCGGATGGCGCCCACGCGACCGTCCATCATGTCTGAAGGCGCCACCATGTCGGCGCCCGCCTCCGCATGTGACAGGGCCTCCTCGACCAGCACCGGCAAGGTGGCGTCGTTGTCCACCTCGTTATCCCGCAAGATGCCGCAGTGGCCGTGGGAGGTGTACTCGCACAGGCAGACATCGGTAATCACGGTGAGCTCGGGGACCGCATCTTTGATGGCGCGGATCGTCGTCTGGATGATCCCGTCGGCGGCGATCGCCTCCGAGCCGGTGGCGTCTTTGTGGTCGGGGATCCCGAAGAGGATCACCGCCGGGATGCCGAGACCGTGGACCTCCTTCGCCTCTTTCACGATGTGGTCCACCGACTGCTGGAAGATCCCCGGCATGGAGCCGATGGGCTTCTTCACCCCTTTGCCGACGGTGGAGAACATCGGATAGATGAAGTCGTCCACGGCGAGTCGGGTCTCACGGACCATGCGCCGTAGGGACTCGGTGCGGCGCAGGCGGCGGCCGCGGGTAATCGGGAAGTACATGGGGGCTCCTTTGGGGAGGCGTACGGCTCAGCCTTTGAAGTGCATCGCGTGCTTGTGAAGGTAGGCGCGGATCTCCTCCACCTCCGCCTGACTCGGCATGGCGCCGCCGTGCTTGGCGATCTCCTTGAGCATCATCTCCAGCTTCGTGTCCCAGTAGCGCGCTCCGGCCTGTTTCGGCGGGATGGCGCTGTGGCAGCCGTCGACGGAGCAGTAGTGCACGTAGGTGCGTGCTGCGGCACTGTCGGGCTCAGGGAGCTTGGAGGAGCAGGCGACGAGGAGGGCGGGGAGGAGGAGCGGCAGAAGAAGCTGGGATCGGAGGCGCATAGCCGCAGAGGATACGGCTTCCCCCAGGGCTGGCAAAGGCGGGGGGGCTTGCTGCGCAAGCCAGGGGCTAGGGATTAGGGGCTAGGAGTCTGTCGGACTTTCGGTCCCGATCGTCGTATTCTACCGGGGTCGT
>CAZRGD010000183.1:0-3662 GCA_964599505.1 uncultured Nitrospirota bacterium
GGGTGAGCGCGGGCGAGAAAGACCGCCCGGTGCAGGGCGACGATCGTCTTGCCGGTGCCCGCCGCCCCCGAGACCCGCGCCGGCCCGTTGTAGCCCCGCTCCACCCATTGGCGCTGGGCCGGATGGAGGAAGATGGTCCACTTCTCCCACGGATACGCCAGGGCGCGCTCCAGCTCCTCCACATCGTTCATCACCCGGAAGCGGCGCTGGGCATCCGGGTGGTCGAAGGGATCGCCGCCGGCGGCCACCGGCGCCGCCACCTGCGGCGTCCCGCCGGTGGCGATCTCCAGCAGCGCCTCGGACGCCTCCTCCGGCAGGTGGTCGGTCAGCTCCAGCAGCGTCTCCTCGTCCGCACCGCGCACCTCGTCGACCCACTCCGCCGGCACCCCGTAGCCCATCAGCGCCTCCCTGGCAAATGCCGCAAACAGGGGCGGTTTGGCCGGAGCCGGCTGCTCCACCTCGACGTACCTGGGGACGACGATCTCCTTCACCCTCTCCCGCACCTCCACCCACTGGGCCGCGCCGGTGGTGGGGTGGGTCTCCAGCTTGCGCCGCTCGGCCCACCGGTAGGCGTCGTCGTGGTGGCCCACATAGGCGAGCAACAGGCTCGCCTCGGTCCGATGGATGATCAGCCGCACATCCCGGCTCACCCGCACCGACCAAAAGTGGGCGTCCCGCGCCTTGTCGACCCGGTGCAGCTTCATCCCCGGGCTCGCCGGGTTCATTTGCAGATCGAAGGCCGTGGTCTTCACGGCCTTCTGCTCGTCCCCGGTCAGCCGGGCGAGGCTGTCGGTGAAGGTGTCGGCGATGCGGAAGTTCATCAATCTAGTTCCCATAGCGTGCGCACCGGCACGGCAAACAGCCCCTCGCCGAAGGGTGCGGTCGTTTCTCCGTCGTACAACACCACGCCCGAAACGAAGCGCTTACCGGCAGCCGCCTTCAGTTTGCGAAGCCCACGGAAGTCGCCCCCGGCCTGCGGTCGCGGTCTACCGCTGCCTTGATCGAGGTGAACAGCTCCGGCACCCGCTGCACCTCGTCGAGCACTGCCCGACCCGGCAGATCGGCGACAAACCCCACCGGGTCCGCCTGGGCCGACGCCCGCAACACCTCGTCGTCGAAGGTGAAATAGCCATAACCACCGGCATCGCCCACCAGTCGCGCCAGCGTGGTCCTGCCGCTCTGCCGGGGTCCGTGCACGAGCACCACCGGCGTATCCTCCAGCGCGTCGGTCAACCGGGGACGCACGAAGCGGTCGTACAACACGGCATCGATCATGGCGGCCCACGGTAAACACAGGCACCGGCCAATTGAAAGGTTAGACCCCGGCTAATTGAAAGGATGACCTCGGCCAAGTGAAACACATCGCCGCTCTCCCCTCGGCTCAAACCCTTCGCCCGCGGATAACCGGTGGGGCCGTCACCACGTCCCACTTGTGCTCCCATCAGGGAAATTATGAGATTTCCATAAACTCCATAATCTCCAGCAAAATCGGCTCGCCGCCTGCTGCGCGCCGATCGCTACACCGGAAACGCCTTCATCGCATCCATCATGAAGATCAGGCATCCGAGGCACGATTTTCTTGGCGGGGAACACCTACAACGAGCCCCCCGGTGCCCTGGCTGCGTTCAGTTGAGATCAAATGCCGTAGTCTTCGCGGCCTTCTGCTCGTCGCCGGTGCGCCTGGCGAGGCTGACGGTGAAGGTGTCGTCGATGCGGAAGTTTACATTACAACCGTAGCACTATTAAGAGTTGGATGTGAGGGTTTTCGGCTGGACTACCTTTACTCCAAAACCCTTGAAATCGTTCGGGTTCAGGGTGAGCACTGCGTCAATGTTATGGAGTCTCATAAAGGCCGCCAAGCGGGCGTCGTGTGCTCGCTTGCCTCGAACCGAAGCCCTTTTCACGATGTCCCGCCAGTGCTCAAAAATGCCGGGATGTTCGTGTCGAAGAGGGAAAAACCCGCAAAGTTTTTCGATGCGTAGGTCGGTCTCATCTGGCTGCAAACCGAATCCATTACTATTGCCACCGACAGGTCTTGTAGCTACAACCCAGAATTCGACTAGAACCTGCGGCGCCAGACATAACTCCTCGCGTCGCGTAATGAGTGTATCTACAGCTCCGCGACACACATCGTGTTGGGGGTCTTGGCTGTCCATCAACCGCAATACGACATTGGTATCGAGCAGATAGGATGCCATCAGTAAAGGTGCTCCCGGCTCAGTGCTTCCAACGGGACATGAGGCACGGGCGGAAGTGAATCCAGCCAATCGTGGAATTCGTGTAATTTGGTCCCTGTATCAGCTGCAATGGTCGTCCGAGAGTCGTCCATTTGCGAGTGGGCCTCTACCCAAGTCGCCGTGCTCCGCTGACGCAGGAACGGTAGGATGACATCAAACCACGAGAGGCTCGCGGCAGGTGTCCAACTCGGCTCGATCGAATTTGGCCACCGATTGCCATATTGTCTCGGCGTCACACCGGTCACGGTACCAGCGTCCCAGTAGGCTACTTCGCGATTGCCATACGGATATGTCGTGACCATGGTGCTCTCCTACTCGTATATCGGTTCGAGACGCTTTTCAGCCTCAGGTCTCAACAGGTCGAAAAATAGTCTCTTGGACCGAGCGTGTGCCTCGTCAAGCTCGTCGTTCAGCACATCCCAGAACTCGACATCACCTGCAACGGCATGGATCGTGTCGATATCCACCAAAGTACCCTGGCGTCGTTCCTTACTGGCGATCACCGCATCCACTGGGCTAGCGATCTGCAAGATATGCACGAATGGGTCGTCATTGATTTCTGTGCGTAACTGAACTTGCCGTCCATCGAGATCTCGTCCGGCTACCGACAACGACACATGAAGGCTGGTCAATGAGGGGGGCGTGTCAAGCTCGATGAGGTCAACATACTTCAACGAAAACCGTTCTGGATTCTGTATCAAGCCCGTGGATCTAAGCAGCTCTGCGAGCTTCTTGATTCGACTCGAGAAGTCTGTCCATCCACTGTAGGGTCGCCGGTTATTCAGGGAAACCACGCGATCACCTACTTGAATGGCGAATGATGTGCCAGGTGGCCCTTCCAAACGAACCGTTGGGACATACCGCAAAGCGGGATCCGTCTCAGCGATCGGTCGCGGGATGTCCGCTGCAGGTAAGCGAACAATGGTGGGATAGTCTTCCTGCAATGCCTGGTAAAGCAGACCCGGGAGCATCTCGCCTACAGGAAGATTGCTTTCCGTGCCGAAGCGGATCTCCCAGACAGCCTCCAGTAACGGCTCCTTCTCAAGCCGCTTGGGTATGGGTCTCGCCATTACGCTGCCTCCTCACGAATATTAGCAGTCTGTCACAGCATGGTGTGTCTTCCAACACCTGCGCATCCATACTTCATCGTCTCTACACCCGAAACACCTTCATCACCTCATCCCCGAGGTGGTTGATGACCTTGACGGCGATGCGGCCGGACTTGGGTTTGTCGAAGGGGCGGGAGGTGTCGCTGTGGAGGGTGGACCATGCCTCCGGGTTGATCTCGGCCTTGAGGGTGGTCTTGAGGGATTTGTAGGGGTCGTTGGCGCCGAGGAAGTAGGCGTGGCGGACGAAGAAGGACTCTTCGTTGTAGTCGGTGTCGATGAACCAGCAGGCGATGCCGTCGGGGCCGTCGGAGCGGAC
>CAZRGD010000183.1:3762-5662 GCA_964599505.1 uncultured Nitrospirota bacterium
TGTAGTCGGTGTCGATGAACCAGCAGGCGATGCCGTCGGGGCCGTCGGAGCGGACTTCGCCGGTGTTGGGGTGGAAGACGTCGACGCCGTGGACGGTGACTTGTGCGTAGTGGCTGGTGGTCAGTGTGAGGGGGAAGTCCGCAGGGTTCAACGCCTCGATCGCAGCGATCGCTTTAGCCCACCGAGCATTCTGCTGATCTCGGCCAATCCCCCGAGTAGCTCTTGCTGCTTCGCCTCCGACAGCAGTTGCAGGCGGCCGGCCAGGATTAGCAACGTCTCCACCTCCGCCAGAGAGCCGCTCGCCACGCTCAGGAATTGCAGGAACTCCCCCGTCCCCGATCGCGCCGCCCCCTCGGCGATGTTGGCCGGAACCGACACCACCGCCCTCCGAATCTGGCTCGTCAGCCCGAACCTCTCGTCCGGTGGAAATCCGTTTGAGACGCGGTAGATCCTCTCCACCAAGTCGATTGATTTCTTCCAGACCTCCAAGTCCTGATAGCTCTTTAACTTGCTCATAGCTGGCCACCATCCTTCCGCTGCTAGCCACTAACCACAACCCACTAACCACCTCCACATCAGGCTCGCCGAAGATGACGAAGAGGTTGCCCTTGCCGGTGTTCTTCAGGTCGTCGGCCATGTGGAGGTCGGCGTTCATGCGCGCCTTGAGCACGTGGATGTGGCCGAGCTTGGCGAACTCCGAGGAGTGGGCGTCGTAGCTGAAGGCGCAGGCGATCAACGTATCGAAGTCGGCTTCACCGGCCTCACGGGCGGCGGCCACCAGGTCGGGGCGGGAGACGGTGCCAAATTCCGGGCCGATGAAGATGGCCGCGCGTTTTTCGGCGCTGGCTCCGTCATCCCCTTCGACGTAACGCCCCTCCGCGCAGATGAGGGCGCCGGGCCAGGGGGTGAGGGAGAGGAAGTCGATCTTGTCGTCCTTGTGGGCCTGCTGGACGCCGGCGGTCTTGAGGTTCTCCAGGATCATGCTGGCGAAGTCCTGCTCCCGGCCGTAGCCGTCCTTGGGCTCGCTGGCGGTGTCGATCAGCTCGTCGTCCTCGTCGACGCCGAGGACCCGGTGGGGGGAGAGGGACTCGACGGTGAAGGGGCCGGCGACACGGACCTTCTTCTTGTCCTCGTACGGCTTGTCGTAGAGGTACTCGTAGTCGGCCTTGGCGGCGATCGACGCATCGATCTCCTGTTGCCGGGCGATCCTCGCCTTCCAGAATTCCTCATGTACTGACTTTGCCTCGGGCGGCCAGTCGTCTGGAAGGTCGCGCGGTACATCCCACTCGGCGAGGGAATTTTGAATGGTGAATTTGGAATTCGGAATTTTGTTTCCTTCCTTTCTTTCCTCATTCTCAATTCCAAATTCCTCATTCAACAAATCGCGCAGTTGCGCCAGCAACGGAGCGATTTGTTGCTGATAGCGCTCCCAGATGACGTCGATCTCGGCGTTGTTGGCGATGGACTTCAGGGTGATGTGGGGAACGCGCTGGTAGACGAAGCCCTGACGCAGTGAATAGTGGCTAGTGGCTAGTGGTTCGTATTCCTGGCCACTAGCCACTGACCACTTGCCACTGATTTCGGCCTCCTTGAGCTGGCCCTCGCGACTGTCGGCGAGGAGGTAGTAGGGGTACCGCGCCCCCATGATCCGGGCGCGGGCCAGGGCCAGCGCCACCCGCGAGGTGTCGATCGTGATCCACCGCCGCCCCCACTGCTCGGCGACATAGGCGGTGGTACCGGAACCACAGGTGGGGTCGAGGACGAGGTCGCCGGGATCGGTTGCCATCAAGAGGCAGTGCTCAATGACCTTGGGTGACGTCTGGACCACGTAGCTCTTCGGGTCAGCATCGCCGGAGATGACTGTGTCATCCCATCTCGTGCTAAAAGTTGTGACAGGGAA
>CAZRGD010000184.1:0-5661 GCA_964599505.1 uncultured Nitrospirota bacterium
CTCCCCCGAAGGGGGAGGGGGCCGATGAGACTCCGCTGCGCGGAGGAAGATTGATTTGGGGCCTAAGTCCGACAGGCTCCTAGCCCACCCGTGGGCGGCGAATGTCCGCGTCCTCCATCACCACGTTGCCCCCGACCGCAACCCTCCCTATCCTCCCGCCCCCACCCCGGTGGGAGCGCCCATGGCCGTCCCCCTCATCGCCATCGTCGGCCGCCCCAACGTGGGCAAGTCGACCCTCTTCAACCGCCTCCTCGGCCGGCGCCACGCCATCGTCGAGGACACCCCGGGGGTGACCCGCGACCGCCTTATCTCCCAGGCGCGCCTCGGCGAACGGACCGCCCTGCTCGCGGATACCGGCGGTCTCGGGGGGATCGACGACCCCCTGGAGCACGACATCACCCACCAGGCCGAGGTGGCGGTGGGGGCGGCCCACCTCATCGTCCACCTCCTCGACGCCCAGGCGGGGCTACAGCCGGGGGATGAGGAGATCGCCCGCCTCCTGCGCCGCGCCGGCGCCCCGGTGGTCACCGTGGCCAACAAGTGCGACGGCGTCGATGACGGCCAGATCATCGCCGACTTCGCCCCCCTCGGGGCCGAGGAGCTCCTGCCGATCTCCGCCCTCCACGGGATCTCCACCCAGAAGCTCGCCGAGCGCCTCGCGGCGCTGCTCCCCGCCGGTGGGACAACGTCGCGGGCCGACCTCTCCCTGGCGGTGGTCGGCCGGCCGAACGCCGGCAAGTCGAGCCTGGTCAACCTCCTCGCCGGAGAGGAACGGGTGGTGGTGAGCAACATCCCAGGCACCACCCGCGACGCCATCGACACCACCTTCGCCTGGCACGGCAAGCACATCCGGATCATCGACACCGCCGGCCTGCGCAAGAAAAACGCCACCCGCGAGGGGATCGAGCGGTACTCTGTCCTCCGCGCCTTCGGTGCGATCCTCGAAGCGGAGGTCACCATTCTGTTGATCGATGCCACGGTCGGCTGCCACGACCAGGAACAGAAGATCGCCGCCTACCTCGCCGAGCACGACCGCGCCTGCGTCATCGCGGTCAACAAGTGGGACCAGGTGAAGAAGTGCACCGAGACCCACGACGAGTGGGTGGCGGAGGTAAAGAGCCGCCTCCCCTTCCTGGAGTACGCACCGGTGGTGACGATCTCGGTAACCGAGCACCAGCGCGTCCAGCGGTTGCTGGAGACCGCCAGCGCGGTGGCCGAGCAGTACCGCAGCCGGGTACCCACCGCCCGGGTCAACACGGTGGTGGAAAAGGCGATCGCGGCACAGCCGCCGCCGCGGATCCACGGCAAGCGGCCACGCGTCTACTACGCCAGCCAGACCCGCGTCTCGCCGCCGACGGTGGTCCTGTTCATGAACCGGCCCAACGACGTCTCCGCCTCATACCGCCGCTACCTCGAACGGCGGCTACGCGACGGTCTCGACATGAAGTTGACGCCGATCCGCCTAGTCCTGCGGCAGCGGCGGTAGCAACAGCACCGGCGCCATCTCCCGGTCCCGAGGTAGGAGCCGGCTCCCGCCGGCGAGCAGGCCCAACGGGCCTGCCGCGGCCGGAGGCCGCGGAATCTCATCATAAAAGGCGAAGCCTTTTACGATCCGGCGTTGGCCACCAGGAGCATCTTGTTGAGGAGCTCCTTGTTGCTCTTGTGCTCGCCGAGCGCCTTGAGGAGGGACTCCATCGCCTCAATCGGCTGCATCCGGGTGAGGTGGCGGCGAATCGCGTGGTGTGCCTTGAGCATCTCCTCGGGGAAGAGGCGCTCCTCGTTGCGGGTTCCGGAAGCGCCGATGTTGATTGCCGGGTAGATGCGCAGATCGGAGAGCTTGCGGTCGAGGACCAGCTCCATATTCCCGGTACCGCGGAACTCGTGAAAGATCACGTCATCCATGCGCGAGCCGGTCTCAATGAGACAGGTGGCCATGATGGTGAGCGAGCCGTTCGGCTCCAGCTTGCGCGCCGAGCCGAAGATCTTGCGCGGGATCTCCATACCACGGGCATCCATGCCGCCGCTCATGGTGCGCCCCGACCCCTTGGTGCCGACGTTGAAGACCCGCCCCAGACGGGTGAGGGAGTCGAGCAGGACCACCACGTCCTCGCCCACCTCCAGCCACCGGTGGGCGTACGCCATAGCGAGCTGGGAGATACGGGTGTGGTCGCCGATGTCGCCGTCGTTGGACGACGCGTAGACCTCGGCTACCCCTTCGAGCTTACGCCGGAAGTCGGTCACCTCTTCCGGCCGCTCGTCCACCAGCAGGGCGATCACCCGGGTATCCGGGTAGTTCTTACCAATCGATTTGGCCATCTGTTGCAGCAACACCGTCTTGCCCGAGCGTGGGGTGGCGACGATGAGGCCGCGCGTCCCCTTGCCGATCGGTGAGACCAGGTCGATCACCCGCATGGAGAAGTCATCGGGACCGCTCTCCAAAACGTACTGCTCGTCGGGGGTGAGGGCGTCGCGATCGCTGTACTCCTCGACCTCCATCCACTTCTCCGGCACCAGACCGTTCACCTTGAGAATCTTCTTCACCTGCCACTGGCCACCCTTGCCGCGATCGACCACCCCCTCGATCCAGTTGCCGGGCCGCAGGTTGAAGCGGCTGATGGCGCCATGGGAGACCGCCGGATCCTGGGGCGACCGCTTGAACCCGACGGTCGCCGGCCGCAGGACGCCACGACCCTTGCGGGTGAGCTCCAGCACCCCGGACTCGATCTTGCCGCTACGACCGTCGGGTCGTGGATTCTGTTGCTGATCGCGTGTTTCTTCGTTTTCGGTAGCCAAAACTACTTCCTCCTGATCATCCGTGGATGCCCGATCCGACAGCCACGACCGGCCCTTTCACGGCCGGATAAGGGGGGGGAGTCGCAGCCGGGAGAAAAGGCAGAAAACCGCTCCCCCGGTAGTGAAGCCCAATGCAAAAGATCAAATCGACCTGCGCCATGCCTCCGCGCTGCATCCCACACGACACCACAACGGATCCATCGTTCGTACCCGAATTGTGGAGCGCCCGAGCGCCTATCGAAAAAGGGCTCTCCGTTACGGATCCCCTTCCCCGACCGTGCCACCGGCCCCTCACCGCATCATGAACATTGAGGAGACCGACAACCTTACCAACCCAAGAATGCATCCTTCTACCATATTGGACAACCCCTCACCGCTCGCCGGTCCCGCTTCTGCCAGCCCCCTACCTCACGGTATCGGTGGATGGCCCCCCGCACAACATCCCCTTGCACCGACTCGGAGGGGCCGCCAACCTCGCGCCCCCCGAAAATGCACGTTGGCCACCATGAACCTCCTCCAGATCGCCCTCGCCGTCGTTGGTTTCATCCTCCTCGTGGGCGGTGCGGAGGCCCTGGTGCGGGGCGGCTCCCGCCTCGCGCGCCACCTCGGCATCTCGCCCGTGGTGATCGGTCTGACGGTGGTGGCGATCGGCACCTCGGCGCCGGAGCTGGTGGTGAGCCTCAGCGCCGCGGCGCGTGGCCGTCCCGACTTGGCGATGGGCAACGTGGTCGGCTCCAACCTGGCGAACATCGGCCTCATCCTCGGGATCAGCGGCCTCATGCGGCCGCTGCCCGTGGCCCTGCGCCTCCTGCGGATAGAGATGCCGGCCCTGGTGGCCGCCACCCTCGTCTTCGTCGTCCTCTCCCTCGACCACACCCTCGGACGGGTCGACGGTGCCATCCTCTCCCTCGGCGTCGTCCTCCTCATCCTGATGAACCTGCGCGGCGCGCGGCGCGAACGGCCGGAGGTGGTGGAGGAATTCGACACCGCCTTCGGGAAACATGACGGCGTCCTTCGTGACGCCCTGTGGGTGGCGGTGGGGCTGGTGGCGCTGGTCGTCGGCGGCAACCTCCTGGTCAACGCCGCCACCGCCATCGCCCGCTCCCTCGGCGTCTCCGAGCTGATTATCGGCCTCACCCTGGTAGCGGTCGGCACCTCCCTGCCGGAGCTCGCCACCGCGGTGGTCGCGGTCCTGCGCGACGAGGTGGACATCGCGGTGGGGAACGTCGTCGGCTCCAACCTCTTTAACCTCCTGGCGGTCGCCGGGCCGACGGCGCTGATCACCCCGATCCCGGTGAACAGCCGCCTCCTCCACCTCCAGCTCCCCATCCTCGTCGGTCTCACCCTCGTCCTGTGGGTACTGCTGCGCTCCGGCCGCACCCTGCAACGGTGGGAGGCCGGCTGCCTGCTTGCCGCCTACACGACAACGATGGTGCTCTCGGCTCGGTGACGGTCGCGCCATGCACGCCATCTTTGGCTCACATGCGCGGCCTACACGAGGAGACTCGGCACTCCTTGAAGGCAGCTTGTAGGGTACAGCCGAGCGTCAGCGAGGCACACCGCGACCCGATCCAATCACCCAACCCGGTGCGCCGCCACCGCGGGGGAGGAAAAAGGGTCCTGTCCCCTTTTTCCTCCCTACGACGTCGGGCTGTCCACCTCCACCCGCGTCCCCGGCGGGATCCGGGTCCAGTCGCGCACCTGATCACCACGCACGGTACGGCCGCTGGGGAAGGTGTAGCGGGTGGTCGGGCTGTCGTAGTCGCCGCGGGCGATTTGCCACGGGGTGCGCTCCGAGCTGACCGTCGTCGCCGCCAGCGTCTGCCGCGGCCCGAGGCTCACCCGGGTTCCCTTGGGGATCCTCGACCAGTTGCGGATCTGATCGCCACGCAGCCGCCGCCCGCCGGGGAAGGTGTAGATCGTCGTCGACCGATTGTAGGCACCTCCCGCCACCTCCCAGGCGCTCTGGTTCGGGCCGATGGCAAGGATCCGGCGCTTCGCCACCCGTGCCGGCACCCTCCTCTTTTTCCAGGCGAGCTGGGCCAGGACCACCTCGGGATCGGCGAGGAGCCTGCCCGCCGCGACGTCCGGATCCACCTGTGGCTCCGGGTTGGTGAGGCCGGCAAGAACCCGCGAGAAGTTGCTCACCCCAGGATCGCGTTTGCGACCGCGATGCGGCCGCCGGATCCAGATGTTCGGTCGGCCATAGGCGACGCGGTAGTGCTCCAGGACCCGCCGATCGGGGACGCGATAGATTCTCTGAAGCTCCGCCAGGAGCGCCCTCAGGGAACGGTACTGGGCCCTGGTGAATGGACGGGTGTAATAGCCCACCAACTCGATCCCCACCGAGTGGTTGGAGAGGTGGGTAATGCCCCCCCACATGGAGCGCCCCGCGTGGTTCGCACGATAGCGGCGGGAGAGGATCCGATAGACACGACCGTCACGCGCCACCAGATAGTTCGCCATGCCGCGATGCGACAGGGTCCGGAGCGCCGACGACAGCCCCGACTCGGTGCAGTGGACGATGATGAAGCGGGTGTCGCGCCGTTTCACCTTGCGAAAGCGGTGCGGCAGATGGTGCTGGTAGTCGATGATCCCCAGCGCCGCCGCCGGCTCCGGTACCATCCCGAGGAGCAGGAGGATGCACAGAAAAACGACCACGGACCGTTGCCACCTAAAGGATCGGGCCCGAGCCCGACAGGCTCCTAGGAGACCGGACATGACGGAGGGAGGAAAAACAACGCGCCGACGGACGCCGGCAAAGAGGGGGTGGGAGAAACTCCCAAGAGAATCCTTACAACATCGTCACCGATTCGCAACGAGAAAAGCACCGTCCCCATTTGCCGAAACCGGCGCCACGGGCGATTC